>CAYGQN010000511.1:0-2772 GCA_964351795.1 uncultured Gammaproteobacteria bacterium | reverse complement strand
GTAATGGTAGAAGCCGCGATCGGTTTTTTTGCCGAGGTGGCCGCGCCGCACTTTCTCCCGCAGGAGCGCCGGCAGCGCCAGGCCGAGCTTGTCCTGCGCCGTACTGCCGACCGCCAGGCACACGTCCAGGCCGACCATGTCGGCCAGCTCCACCGGGCCCAGCGGGAAGCCGAAATCCCGCGCCGAGGCATCGATGACCTCCAGCGACACCCCCTCCTCGGCCAGTACCACGGCCTCGAGCATGTAGGGGATCAGGGTGCGGTTGACCAGGAAACCCGGCGCACTGCGCACTGCCAGCGGCAGCTTGTCGATGGCACAGGCGAACGCGGCGGCCCGGGCATGGGCTTGCGGATCCGTCCCGGCGCCGTGAATGACCTCCACCAGCTGCATGCGCGCCACCGGATTGAAGAAGTGCAGACCAACCAGGCGCGCCGGCTCCTTCAGCGCGGCAGCAATGTCCTCCAGCGCGATGCTGGAGGTGTTGGTCGCGAGCAGGGCATCCGGCCGGGCCTGCGCCTCGATCTGCGCGAACAGGGCCTGCTTGGCATCCAGGCGCTCCACGATGGCCTCGATGATCACATCGGCATCGGCCACCCCGATGCCGTCCGGATCCGGGAGCAGGCGATCCCGGCTGCCGCGTCGGCGCTGTGGGTCGCGGATGTGGCGCTCGAAGAAGCGGCCGCCCGCCCCATTGCCCCGGCCACCGCCTCGGCATCGCGGTCCTGAAGCGTGACGCGCAAGCCGCGCGAGGCGCACCAGGCGGCGATATCGCCGCCCATCGTGCCAGCGCCGATGACGTGCACATGGGCGAAATCCCGGCTCGCATCGCCGGCGGATTCCCGCAGTGTTTCCTGCAGGAGGAACAGCCGGGTGAGGTTGCGCGCCACCGTGCCGGTGACGAGGCTGGCCACCGAGTCAGCCTCGCCGGCCAGCATCGCATTGCGTTGGCCACCCTTGTCCCGCCACAGATCCAGCAGCGCATACGGCGCGGGATAGTGCGCCGGCCGCGCCCGCCGTGCGACCTGGCGCTTGAGCAAGGGAGTGGCCAGGTGACGGACCACCGCGTGGCTGGCCAGTCGCTGCCAGCGTGAGGCATGGGCCGGGCTCGGCCGCTCGCGCAGCAGTCTGCGGGCGGCGCGATAGCGGTGCCGCGCCGGCACCAGCTCATCGACGAGACCGGCGCGCAGTGCCTGCTCTCCGGAGAGGTTGCGGGCCGTGAGCATCAGGGGCAGCGCCCGCAGTGCGCCGATGGTATCGATGGAACGCCACGAGCCGCCGAAGCCGGGGTGGATGCCGAGCATGACCTCCGGAAAGCCGATGCGGGTGCCGGCCTCGTCCACGGCGACGCGATAGCGGCAGGCCAGCGCCAGCTCCAGGCCACCGCCGAGGCAGAAGCCCCGGAGCATGGCGACACTGGCAAAAGGTGCGAACTCGATGCGATCGAACAGCCGGTGAACCTGCTCGATCAGCAGTCGCGCGGCATCGGCATCGGCCACCGCCAGGAACTCCCGGACATTGGCGCCGGCGATGAAACCACTGTCCTTGGCGGAGCTGATGATCAGCCCGCGCGGGACGTGGGCCTCCAGCCAGGCGATGGCCTGTTCAAGCTCGGCAAGCACGGCCTCGCCGAGGGTGTTGACCGCTGCGTCGGCGACATCGATCACGAGTTCGACGATACCCTCGTCATGCTCGACCCAGCGCCAGTGCACCAGCGCCGGGGCGGTGGCGGCCAGTGCCGGGCCGATCGCGCTCACGGGGCCTCCACCAGCACGGCAATACCCTCGCCGCTGCCACCGCCGCTTGCGGCGATCCCGCGCCGGCCCCGCCCGGCAAGGTCCCGGGCCAGGTGCACCAGCAGGCGCAGGCCGGTGCCGGCCAGGGCGTGACCGATGGCAATCGTGCCGCCATCGCGGTTCACCCGCGCCGGGTCCGGTACGCCCGGCGCCGACGGCAGGCCCAGCAGCTCGGCCGCAAGGCTTTCACTGGCAAACACCTGCTGCAGGCCAAGCAAGGGCACGGCCAGAAACTCGTCCAGTTCCCATGCGTCCACCGCGCCCACGGCCAGGCGCCGCCGCTGCAGGAGTTGTGCGACCGCCGCTGCCATGGCGAGACCCGGCGACCCTGCCTCGCCCCCCATGTGCGCCACGTCGGAGATCTTCACCAGCGCCTGCAGGCCGTAATGGGACAGCGCCTCGGTGCTCGCCAGCAGGCACACCACGGCACCGTCGGCCAGTTCACCACTGTTGCCGGCATTGAGCAGACCATAGCGGCGATCATAGAGCGGCCGGCGCCGGCGGACGGGATCAACGCTGGTCGGATCGCGCCCGTCAGCGGCAACGATGCGCCCGCCCTGGAACGCGGTTACCCGTTCGCTGATGGCACCGCCGAGTTCCGCCTGCCGGAGTTTCTCGACGCTTGAAGCGGCCAGCTGATCACAGGCATCCCGCTCGATGCCAAGCCGATCCGCCAGCGCCTCGGCATGCTGGCCGGCATGGCCGGCCGCGCTGAGCAGCGGGCTCTGCGAGGCCCGGGCAAGTCGGTGGGGCCGCAACGTACCGAGCAGGCCCAGCCGCGCTGGCAGGGACATCGGCCGCAGCCAGCGGTCGAACCACTGCGCGCCGGCATCACTGAGCACCGGGCGCTCGACGCGGGCCGTATCGACGCTGGCCACCAGCCCCAGGTGGGCGTCGCCGGCAGCAATGCTGGCAGCCGCCTGCCCCAGCGCGGTCAGCCCGGTGACCGACTCGAAGTAGCGGCAGCTGCGCACCGTCA
>CAYGQN010000510.1:0-2776 GCA_964351795.1 uncultured Gammaproteobacteria bacterium | reverse complement strand
GCCGGTGTCCATGGATCGCGAGGTGTCGAAGTACTCGGACACGGAATTGCGGATGGCGCGATCGGAGGGGATGGTGGCGTCGTGATCCTGGGTCAGGGTGAGCGAGGCCAGTTCGTCGACACTGCGCTGGCCGGGCGAGGTGTCCGAGCCGGCCGGCTCGTCGGCCGCAGCGCCGGCACCGGCGTCGGCGACCGCGGCGCCCTGGGCGCTGTCATCGCCCTGCACAAGCATTTCCAGGCTGGCGTCGCTGGGGCCGCGAAACTCCAGCGAGTCGTCCATGATGTCGGTGGTGCTGCCGTAGGTATCGTCCAGGCCGCCGGGGGCCGCGGCGCCGGGCGGCGCGTCGGTCCCGGACGCGGCCTGCTCGTCCACGGGCTCGAGGCTGAGCTCCTCGCTGACCGGCCGCATCGGGGTGGTATCGGCGAAGGCGTCGGTGCTGTCCGTGGCCGCTTCGTCAGCGGCCGGGGCCTGGAAGTCGGCAGTCAGTTCATCCAGCGCATCCAGCGCCCATTCGCCGGAGGCCGGTTCGCCCGGGTCGGCCGCGACGGGCTGCCCGGGCACGGCTTCACCGCGGGCCTCGGCGGCCCTGCGCTTTTCCTCCTCCGCCTTGCGGAGCGCATCCATCAACAGGCTCATCGTGATGCACCCGAACCCGCGCCGGTCAAGGCCCCGGGTTCATCTGTCCGGCCCTGGGCAGGTACGGCGCGAAGCCGGCCAGTTCGCCCTTGATGTCTGGCTCCTTGATGATGGTGGGCTTCAGGAACACGACCAGCTCGGACTTGGTGAAGTTGTTGTCGCGGTTATTGAACCATTCGCCGATGCCCGGCAGACGCGACAGGGCCGGCACGCCCTGCGTGGAAATGCGGTTGTCATCCTGCATCAGGCCGCCGAGCACAGCGATCTGGCCGCTGCCCACGCGCAGCAGGGATTCCAGCTCGCGCGTTTCCACCACCGGGATCTGGCTGATCACATTCTGCTCGGCCAGCAGCGGGTTGGGGTCGTTCACGAACCGCGAGATCCGCGAAATGGTCGGCCGCACGTTCAGCATGACGCGATTGTTGTCGTAGATGCCCGGGGTGACGCTCATGACGAAACCCACCGGCACGGTATGCGGCTCGGTTTCGATCACCGACTGCGCGGTCGTCTGGGTCTGCACGACGTTGGTCTCGACGGTGAAGTACACCACGTTCTCCACCACCTTGAGCAGCGCGGTCTGGTTGTTCAGCACCATCAGCTTGGGGCTGGACAGCACCTGGGCATTGCCGAAGGCATCCAGGGCCCGCACGGTAACGCCGATGGAGCCGGACTCGGTCTCGGCATCCTGGTATTCGAGCAGGAAGAACTGCTGGCTGCCGTTCAGGTCGGTGCCGGGCAGGAGCGCCTGCTGGATGTTGAAGCCGGCCGAACTGGCCAGCCGGGACCAGTCGATGCCGGCCTGGTAGCGGTCCGAGAGCTCCACCTCGACGATGGTCGCCTCGATCAGCACCTGCCGCTGCGCGCTGCCGATGATCTCGTCCAGCAGCCCCTGCACCTGCTCGTGCTGGCGGCGGGTGGCGAGCACGGTAATCACACCGGACTCGGGGTTGGGGATCACAAAGGTGGAGAAGGGCATCTCGCTGACATCGGCATTCTGCTCGGCCTGCTGGCCCAGCACCGACATCACGTTGTTGTACAGGGTGAGCCAGAACCGGTTGTTGGAGGTGCTCTCGATACGGGTGGTGGAATTGTTGTTGCCACCCCGGGCACCGCCCTGGCCGCCGGCCTGACCGCCACCCTGGCCGCCGGGGATGTTGGCGGCGCCACCGGTTTCAATCTGGGTGGCCACGGTGACCGTCTTGGTGGTCTCGCGCGCCATGTTCACGAAGTCCACCTTGTAGGTGCGGTAGTAGGGCGTGTCCGGGGCGATGACCAGCGTGCCGTTGTTCATCTCGTAACGCAGGTCCACCTGGCGTGACAGGCGGTCGAGGATCTGATCCAGGGTCTGGTCGACCGCGTTGAGCGTGACCGAGCCGGTGATGTCAGGGTGCACATCGATATTGAGATTGGCGTCGCGCGCCAGGGCGAACAGGATCTCCGCGACCGGCACGCCATTGACGACGACCGAGTAGGTATCGGCCTTGGGCGTTGATTCCGGTTCGGGCACGAAGGGCACGTCCTCGACCACTTCCGGGATGGCGCCCCGGGCGGCGGCCGGTGCTTCCTCCTGGATGTGACCAGCCGAGGGCGCGGGTGCCTGTGGCACGAGATTGGAACAGCCGCACAGCAGCGCGGCCAGCAGCAGTACAGTTTGGCGCATGAATGGTTACCCGCTCACAACGGCTTGGACGCGATCAGCCCGATCCTAAAGTACCACATGACAAAGCTTTGTTAAATTCCTAATCTTTATAATTTTTAACAGCGTGTTGCGGGGCGGTAACGCGACCTATCGACCAAGATTAGCACGTTGACCCGCCCACCGCCCCGGGGGCCCTGTGTCAGGGTGTTGCCGCGCGCATCCGGTCGGCGATGGCCGCGAGATCCGCCGGCGGATCCGGATCATCGACCAGCGGTGCCAGGGACTGCAGTCGTACCAGCCCTGCGGGCAGCTCACGCGGGCCGGTGCCGGCCGGGGCTGCGGCCGGCCCGGAGCGCGCGGCCACGGCCGGCGCCGGCATCGCGGCAGAGCCCGGTTCGGGACCGGCTTCGGGAGCCGTGCGGGGCGGCTCGGCCGATGGGGGCGGTGCGCCCCGGGCCGCGGGCGGTGAATCGCCGGCCACCACCGACGGCGCCGCTGGTG
>CAYGQN010000509.1:0-2784 GCA_964351795.1 uncultured Gammaproteobacteria bacterium | reverse complement strand
GTCCCCGACTGGGAGGGGCGCGGGGCGCGGCCGTGCCGACAGGCGTATGATCCTGACCAATGCCCCCCACCGCCGACGTATCCCAGGCTCCCGGCCTCGTTCCCGACCCGCAGGACGCCGCCCTGTTGCGGGCAAGCGGGCCCTGGGTGCTGGAGCATGCCGGGCCGCTGGCCAGCCGCATCCGGGACCTGGCCGCCTCGGGGCAGCGCGTCGATGCCAGCGGTATTTCACGCCTGGATGCCTCCGGCGCGCTGCTGCTGGAGCGCCTGCTGCGCGAGGCCGGCCTCGGGGCGGCCGAGGCCGGCCTGCCGGCCACCTGGCAGCGCCTGTTCGAGGCGGTGGATGCGGCCTGCGATACCGCCCACGAGCCCGAATCGCCGGCCGAGTCGCAGTGGCGCCAGGTGCTCGAGCGCATCGGCCGCGCCTGCGCCGAACTGCTTGGCAGCAGCGGCGAGCTGCTGCACTTCGTCGGGCTCACCGTGCATCGCCTCGGCCGCACCGCGCTGCAGCCGCGCCGCCTGCAACTCACTTCCGTAGTTCACCACATGGAACAGACGGGCCTGGACGCCGTGCCGCTGCTGCTGCTGCTCAGTGCACTGGTCGGGGCGGTGGTCGCCTTTCTCGGCGCCACGGTGCTGCGTGACTTCGGCGCCGAGCTGTTCGTCATCGACCTGGTCACCTTCGCCTTCGTGCGCGAGTTCGGCGTGCTGCTCACCGCCATCCTGCTGGCCGGCCGCACCGCCAGCGCCTTCTGCGCGCAAATCGGCATGATGAAGGCGCGCGAGGAAATCGATGCCATCCGAACCCTCGGCCTCGATGAAATCGAACTACTGGTGCTGCCACGCCTGCTCGCCCTGGTGATGACGCTGCCCCTGCTCGCCTTTCTCGCCACCGTGGCCGGGCTGGTGGGCGGGCTCGCCGTGGCCACCTTGTCGCTGGATATCACCCTCGTGGCCTTCCTGGACCGCGTATCCCAGACGCTGACGCTGAAGGACTACCTCGTCGGCCTGCTCAAGGCGCCGGTGTTCGCCGTCATCATCGCCCTCATCGGCTGCCTGGAGGGTCTGCGCGTCAGCGGCACGGCGCAGTCGGTGGGTGAACACACCACCACGGCGGTGGTCAGAAGCCTCACGCTGGTGATCGTCGTCGATGCGCTGGCAGCCATCTACTTCATGGAGCTCGGCTGGTGAGCACGACCTCTGCCAAGGCGCCGCAAACCGGCGGGCACAGGCGCGATGTCGTCATCGGCGTGCGCGGGCTAGCGAACCGTTTCGGCAGCACCGTCGTGCACGAGAACCTCGACCTGCAGATGTACCGCTCGGAAATCCTCGGCGTGGTCGGTGGCTCCGGCAGCGGCAAGTCGGTGCTGATGCGCGCCATCCTCGGCCTGCGCCCGCCCGATGCCGGCCGCATCGAGGTCTTCGGCCAGCTGCTCGGTGACGCCGAGGCGACCCGCGCCACCATGGCCCGCCGGGCCGGTGTGCTGTTCCAGGACGGCGCCCTGTTCTCCTCGCTGAGCGTGCTGGAGAACGTCGAGCTGCCGCTGAAGGCGCACCGCCCGGACCTGCCCCGCGCGCTGCGGCGGGACCTGGCACGCTCCAAGATCCAGCTGGCCGGCCTGCCCGCCGAGGCCGGCAGCCGCATGCCCGCACAGTTGTCCGGCGGCATGCGCAAGCGCGCGGCACTGGCGCGGGCGCTGGTGCTGGAACCGGAGCTGCTGTTCCTGGACGAACCCACCGCCGGCCTGGACCCGATCGGCGCGGCGGACTTCGACGAGCTCCTGCAGACGCTGCAGCGGGCCCTGAACCTCAGCGTGTTTCTCATCACCCATGATCTGGATACCCTCTATCGCATCTGCAACCGGGTCGCCGTGCTCGCCGACCGCCGCGTGCTGGCGGTGGCGCCGCTGGCGGAGCTGGAAACACTGTCGCATCCCTGGGTGCAGGAATACTTTCACGGCCCGCGCGCCCGCGCGGCCCGCCACGAGGCCTGAAGCGGCATGGAAACAAGGGCGAATTACATTCTCATCGGCAGCTTTGCCGTCGCGGTCAGTATCGGAGCGGTGCTGTTCGGCCTCTGGGCGGCCAAGTTCACCGTGGATACCGCCTGGAACGAGTACCGCATCCTGTTCCGGGAATCGGTCATGGGCCTGACCGATGGCAGCCCGGTGCTGTACAACGGGGTGAACGTCGGCCGGGTCACGGATCTCCGGCTGAACCCGGCGGACCCGCGCGAGGTCCTGGCCGTTATCCAGGTCGGCTCGGAAGTGCCGGTGAAACAGGACACGCACGCCACCATCCGCCTGACCGGCCTCACCGGCACCGCCGCGGTGCAGCTCAGCGGCGGCAGCCCGGGCTCCCCCACCCTGAAGTCCTCATCCGGCAAACCCGCGCTCATCGAAGCCGACACCTCGGCACTGAACAAGCTGCTGGAAACCTCCGAGGGCATCGCGGTAACGGCGAACCGCGTCATGGCGCAGCTGGATCGCCTGTTCACTGAGGGCAACCTCAACCGCCTGACCCACACCCTGGAGGCGGTGGAATCCCTGGCCGATTCCCTGGCCAGCCCGGACGGCGAGCTGAACCGCCTGCTGGCCGGGGCCGCCGACACCGCTGCCTCGCTGCCGGCGCTGGTACAGCGCCTGGAGGCCGCCGCCGGCGCGGTGGAGAACACGGCCACGGGTATCGACCAGGAGCTGGCCGCCACGCTGCCGGAGCTGAGCCAGCGCCTCGGCGCCACGCTGGCCAGCCTGGAGTCGGTCAGCAACCGCGTCGACCACATTGT
>CAYGQN010000508.1:0-2788 GCA_964351795.1 uncultured Gammaproteobacteria bacterium | reverse complement strand
GAGCGGCTTCGCTCGGGTTTCCGCGGATTCGGGGTGCGTGTCGCGGCCGCGACCGGCCGCGCCGGCGCGATGGGTGTCCCCGCGCACTTCGCCTCCCCCCGGAACTTCGATGGGTGTCCCGAACTTCCCGCCGAACTTCGATGGGTGTCCCGAACTTCGGAACTTCCTCCGTCCCGAACTTCTCCCGTCGCCGGAACTTCGATGGGTGTCCCGAACTTCCTCCCGAACTTCCTCATCCCGAACTTCCTCCCGAACTTCCCCATGCGAACTTCCCCGAACTTCGCGCACCCGACTTCGCGCCAGCGGGCGCCAACCGTCGTTCAGTGGCGCAGCCCGGCCTCGCGCATCAGCGGCAGCACGCGGTCGATGACCAGCGGCAGTTCCTGCAGGAAATTGACGAAGCTCAGGGTGGTGCCGGCGTAGCCGGTCGCGGCCATGCGGACCATGGTCTCGACGATGTGCTCGGGTGTGCCGATCAGCGGATAGGTGCCGTTGCCGCCGGCGAAACGCTTGCGATGCAGCTCGTAGGCGACCGCGTCGTGCGAGCCGGACATGGATTTCTTCATGCGCATGTTGTTGTCCACGGCGCTGTCGTCGCAGCAGTTGACGGCATAGTGCTCGTAGTAGGCTTCGGCTTCCTGCTGGGACTCCCGGCACACCACATGGCAGGTGGTGTAGATGTCCACGCTGCGGGCGGCCGCGGCGGCACGGGCCCGGATGTCGGCCACGTGCTCGGCCGCGGACTGGAAATCCACGAAGGTGGTGAACAGGGCGTCGGAGGTGCGCACCGCGAAATCGCGGCCGGCCGGCGAGAAGGCCGCGGAGATGGTCGCAGGGCGGGGTTGCTGGACGCCGGTCGGTCGGCCGATGACGCCACGCAGCTGGAAGAACTCGCCGTTGACATCGAAAGGGCCCTCGCCGGCGAGCAGCCGTTCGACGATGCCCTGCCACTCGTATCCGAGCCGGTACACGTCGTCTATTTTCTGTTCGCCGAACAGACCGTATTCGGGCTCATTCCAGCCGCAGACGATGTTCAGCCCGGCGCGGCCGTGGCTGACCTGGTCGATGGTGGCCAGCGCCTTGGCGGCGAAGACCGGGTGGACGAACGGCGCATGCACGGTGGCGAACACGGCGATGTTGTCGGTGGCCTGGGCGATGGCCGCGGCACTGGTGAGTGTTTCAAAGCTGTGCAGGCGCGGCTCGGTGTCGCCGCCATAGCCCAGCCAGCGCGCGATGGGCAGGTAGAAATCGAAGCCGGCGCGGTCGGCCATGCGGGCGAGGGCCAGCACCTCGTCCCAGTCGGCGCGCCAGCGCTCGGGCACCTTGGTGAAGGCGAGTCCGCCGTCGGCATTGGCCGCGAAGATGCCAAGCTTGAAAGGATGGCCACCGCGCATGGGATTCGTGGGCAAGGGTCGGCTCCGGTCGGGTTTGCTTCGGCGGGGCAGGCGGCGCTGTCGTGCGCCAGTCGGCTCCGTTATGATCTGGTTATATCGATAGACAAGAAAGCACTATAGCGCAGGAAACCCGCATGCTGATTTTTCGCCAACTCTTCGACCAGACCTCGTCCACCTACACCTACCTGCTGGGGGATTCGGACACTGGCAAGGCCATCATCATCGATGCGGTTTTCGAGCAGGCGCGGCGTGATCTCGCCTTGCTGGCGGAGTTGAAGCTGAAGCTGGTCGCGGTGCTGGACACCCATTGCCATGCGGATCACATCACCGCGGCCTGGCTGCTGAAGCAGCACACCGGGGCGACGATATCGGTGTCCGCCAACAGTGGCGTGGCGGGCGCGGACCGGCCGCTGGCCGATGGCGACAAGGTGCCGTTCGGCGGGCGCTACGTCCAGGTGCGCGAGACCCCCGGCCATACCGATGGCTGTCTCACCTACGTGCTCGACGACGAGTCGATGTGCTTCACCGGCGATGCGCTGCTCATCCGCGGCTGCGGTCGCACGGACTTCCAGCAGGGCAGCGCCCGCACGCTGTTCCGCTCGGTGAAAAGCCGCATCTTCACATTGCCGGATCACTGCCGCATCTACCCGGCCCACGACTACCGCGGTATCACCTCCAGCAGCGTCGGTGAGGAGAAGGCCAACAATCCGCGCCTCGGCGGCAATACCGGGGAGGAGGATTTCGTCGGCTACATGGACAACCTCGGTCTGCCGCATCCGAAGCAGATCGACATTGCCGTGCCCGCCAACCTCAAGTGCGGCCGGCCGGATGACGGGCGTGTCCCGGAGGCCGGGCCCAAGTGGGGGCCGCTGAGCTACACCTTCGCCGGGGTATGGGAGATCCAGCCGCAGTGGCTGGAGGAGCATCTGGGTGAGGTGAATCTCATCGACGTGCGCGAGCAGGAGGAGTTCGACGGCCCGCTCGGACACATCCCCGGCGCCACGCTGGTGCCGCTGGGCAAGCTGGACGCCAAGGCCGAAACCCTGGCGCGCGACAAGCCCTGCGTGCTGGTGTGCCGCTCCGGCGCCCGCTCGGCGCAGGCCACCGTGATTCTGCGCCGCCACGGCCTGGAGGACTGCGCCAACCTCGCCGGCGGCATGCTGCGCTGGCACGCCGAGGGCCACCGCGTCGAGGGCGGCGTCGCCTGACGGCCGGTCGTGCATCCGCCGGCCCGGTGCCGACGCGGCCCGGCGCCGGCAAGCGCATCACCCCATGGTGGCCTGAGCCAAAGGCCTGGGCGGCGGCGATTCCTTAACCCGCCCGATGGCTCCACACCGAGGCCCCGTGGACGCCCGTCGTATGTGGCGCCGGCGCGCCGTACGCCGCCGCCCGGG
>CAYGQN010000507.1:2307-2791 GCA_964351795.1 uncultured Gammaproteobacteria bacterium | reverse complement strand
CCCGTTCCCGGGCCTGTTCGCCCTGCTGGAGGCGGCCGGCTATGGCCTGGCCCTGGCGGATGTAGCCGTCAGCGGCCATGTCGACCTGCAAGCAGCATCGGTCGCGGCCGGTTTCACCCTGGAGGGCGGCCCGCTGGCGCCCGGTACCGACGGCAGCCTGGCGCTGACGGTGGACGTCAACGGGCCGGACGGACTGGCGCTGACGCTGAGCGGACCGCTGCGGCTGCGCCAGGGCGAGCCCGGCCGGTTCGAGCGCCTGGGGGCCGACATCGACCTGCGCGCACGCGCGGACGCGCTGCCGCACGAGGAAAGGCTGGCGATGGCCGTGGCGCTGACCCCGCGGCGCGAGACGGCGGAGACCGAGGCGGACCGCAGTGTCATCGTCGCCGATCGCTTCGACTTCGATATCAGCCGCCCGGCGCGCGGGGAAATCCTGCTCAGCCTGACCGGCGCGGGGGAACTGGCGGCGCCCGCGCAGCAGCTT
>CAYGQN010000507.1:0-2297 GCA_964351795.1 uncultured Gammaproteobacteria bacterium | reverse complement strand
CAGCGGCACACTGGCCTGGGACCTGGCTGCCGGCAGCGGCACGCTGCGCCTGACCGGGGATCTCGGCCTGACGCAGCTCGATGCCGTGCTGGGGCGCTCGGCCAGCCTGCCGGAGCGCCTGGACCTGTCCCACGAGCTGGCGCTGCGCCTGGACAGCACGGCCGCCACGCTGAGCGTCGAGACGGCCAACGCCGGCCTGCGCGATGCTGCCGGGCAGGCCCTGGTCGATGTCCAGGTGCGTAGCGGCCTCACCCTGCCGCTGGACGATTCGGCCGCCCCGCTGGCCGCCGATGCCACGCTCGGCAGCATCGCGCTCACCGGCTTGCCAGTCACATGGCTGAACGGGCTGCTGCCCGAGCCCTGGTTCACCCAGGGCAGCCTGGCCGGGCGCTTCGAGATCACCAGCGGCGGCGAGGCGTTGCACCTGGCACCGCTCGCCCCGCTGGCGCTCACCGGGGTGCAGTTCACCGAGGCCCTGGACCCCGGCCAGACGCTGGCGCTGCAGGTATCACCCCGGCTGCACCTGGAGCCGAAGCGGCTGCGGGCCGAGCTGGCCGATATCGCGCTCACGCTGGGCACGGAGCGTCTCGCCGACGGGCGTGTCGAGGCGAGGCTGGCACGCGGGTCGGCTCACGCCCGGCCAGAGCTTGAATTCGATACCGGGTTCGCCGTCAGCCGGGCCGCGGAACTGCCGCTGGTCGCCCGCCACCTGCGCGGTGTGTCGGTACCGGCAGCGCTGTCACTGCACCTCGAGGGCGCGCTCGAGGTGGGCGGTGATCGCATCGACATCGCGCAGCTGCACGCCGCACTCGAGCGTGAAGGGCGCGCGCCGCTGCTGGACCTGCGCGCCCTGCAGCCGTTCGCCGTCGCCCTGGGCGAGGCCAGCCCCACGCTGGACAATCCGGCCGGCGAACTCGCCCGGATTGTCATCGACGACATCGACCTGGCCTGGTTCGATGCCCTGCTGCCGGCCTGGACGATTGCCGGTGGCCTGGACGCCGGGCGCTTCCTGCTCAGCGCTGGCAGCGGCAACACCCTGGCATTGCGCAGTGAAGCGCCGCTGCGCCTTCGCGATCTGCGTCTGGCCGACGCCAGCGGGCCGCTGGTGGAACAGCTGGCACTGGCCGTGCGTACCGACCTCGACTACGGGCCGGACGGGATCGCGCTGCGCTGGCAGGATCTCGACCTGGAAGTCGCCGGCCAGAGGCTCGCCGCCGGCAGCGGCAGCCTGCGCCACCGGTCCGGCGGCAACAACGCTGAAGCCGACACGCCGGAGGCCGCCGCCCCCGAGGCCCTGACCACGGCCAGTGGCAGCCTGCGACTGAACCTGGCCGGCCTGCCACGCATCCCTGCCCTGGCCCGGCACATCGGCACCTTGGAGCCCCGGCGTGACTGGCGCCTGGACGCCGATTTCGGGCTCCGGGCTGCTGCCGACCGCCTGGACATCGACACCCTGAAAGCGAGCATCACCGCCGATGGCCGGCAATACGTGGAGTTGAGCAATGCCGGGACACTGGTGCTCCGCCCGCGGATCCCTGCCGAGGCACCCCTGGCCAGCCATCTCACCGGCGCCGTCGCCGCCACTATCCAGGCACTGTCCTCGAACCTGCTCGAGGATCTCGTCGACCTCGGTGGCCTCGCCTTCGAGCAACTCGATGCCGAGGCGACGCTGCGCTCGGACGGGCAGGTACTGACAGCGAACCTCGGCCAGGGGCTGAGCCTGGAGGGCGTGCATATCAGCGCCGATGACGGCCCGCTGCTGGCGCCGTTCTCGCTGCGCCTGGCCGGCCGGGCCGAAGCGCATGAGCAGCAACTGACCGCCGCCCTGGAGACGCTGTCGATCCGCTTCGCCGGCTACCCGGACCAGGCCGCCGTCACCGGCAGCCTGGCCCTCACCCTGGTGCCCTCGGCCACGGTGCCCCTGCAGACGCTGCAGGCGCGCCTGGACGGGAATCTGCCAGCCCTGCTGGACCAGCCGGTGCTGTTGCCCGGGCATCGCCTGACGGCTGGCGGTTTCCACGTCGAGGCCGATGTCGACGAGGATCACCGCATCACGGCCCTGGCCAGGCTGGAAGGCCTGGCGGCCGACAAGCCGCTGGCCCTGCAGAGCATCGGTGGCGAGGCGCAGGGTCGCGTCGCCGACGATGGCCGCGGCTTCCACTTCGACATGCCTGTCACCGGCGAAGGCCGCACCGGCACCAGCGACGGCCTGCTCGCCGCCCGCTTCGCGCCCGCCCAAGCCAGCGGCGAACTGGCCCTGGATTTCACCAGCGAGCACTTCTACCTCAATGACCTGC
>CAYGQN010000506.1:0-2798 GCA_964351795.1 uncultured Gammaproteobacteria bacterium | reverse complement strand
CGGCGTTCGCGTGCTCGCTTCCTGCTGCGCGCGCGACCGCAGGCGCGCGGGGCGGCCCCCCGCCGCGCCCTGGCCGCATTCCGCCATCGCGGCTTCGCTCCCCCGACCCGAAGCCCCCGTAGGAGCGGCTTCAGCCGCGAACACGCCGGCGCGCGGTCCACCTCCCGTAGGAGCGGCTTCAGCCGCGATTGCCCCGGCGTCGGGTACGGTGGCTTCGTCCGGGGTGCCATTGTTGTTGGCGGGTGTCGCGATGGTGCCTTCGTTCGGGCTGCCATGGTTTGGCGTGGGTGTCGCGATGGCGGCTTCGTTCGGGTTGCCATGGTTTGACGTGGGTGGCCCGGCGCAGGTCCGCGTTGGCGTCAGAGTTCTTCCCTGGAGAAGGCCTCCAGGTTGCTGGCCACGGCCGCCGGCACGCCCCGCTCATCCATGCTGTCCAGTTCCGTCTCCAGCACCCGCATCAGGCGGGCAATGAATGCCTGCCGGCGCTCGCGGCGCTGACCGTCGGCGCTGTCATCGGGCTGGAACGCGTCCACACCACCCTCGGGCAGCAGTGCATGGGCGGCGAGGATGCGCTCGACGCTGTCCAGCCTGTCCCGGGTCACCGACAGTTCCTCGGCCAGCGTCAGCACCATGCCAAGCAGGCGGTCCACCGCCGGGTCGCTGAAGTACTGCGGCTTGCGGCCCTTGGGGGTGCGGGCGATGACCGGGCGCTCGTTGCTCATCGCTCCAGCACCAGGGTCGGCCAGTGGAAATCGCCGTCGGTGTAGTTCTTCTGCTTCTGGTCGAGGCTGGACAGTGCCTTGCCCATGCGGGCCCGGCCCGGTTCGAAGCCGGACTGCACGGCCAGTGCCGGCAGGTCGAGGTCGGCCATGAAGGCCGCGAACATCTCGTTGTTGTTGTAGGTTTCCCATTCGAACATGAACTGCTCGAAGGGCGTCTCGCCGCGCGGGATCTCGAAATGCAGCCCGACGCCGCCGGGCGCCAGCAGGCGATGCGTTTCGGCGAGGATGTTGCGCAGCGCGCGGTTGGAGGTCTCGTGCAGCATGATGTGCGAGACGACGAGGTCGAAACTGCCGGCCTCGAAGCCCGTGGCCTCGGCATTGCGCTGGCTGAAGTGCAGCGGCACGCCCAGCGCCTCGGCCCGCGCGTGGCCGTAGCGCAGCATCGGCGCGGCCACGTCGATGGCATGCACCTCGGCGTCGGGAAACGCCCGCGCCCAGGGCACCGTGCTGTTGCCGACGCCGCAGCCCATGTCGAGAATGCGGGCCGGCCGCGCCGCAGGCCAGTGCTGCTGGTAGAACGCCAGCAGCGTCTTGCCAAGGAAATCGTTCTCGCTGCCGAAAGCGCCACCCATGTACAGCGCCAGGCCGGACTCGTATACCGCGCCGGCGGTGCAGTCGTCTTCGCTGAAGTCCGTGTGGTAGCCACCCGGCATCAGGTGGATGTCGTAGGCCCGGTGGTAACGCGGGATTTCCAGGGCGGGGTCCAGCTGCAGCGAGCCGACACGCTCGCGGCCATCGCTGAGCAACGCGCGGAAACGGTTCACCAGCGCGTCGTGACCGCGTTCAGCCGAATCGATGACGGCATCCCACATCATTTCCTGGCTGCGCCGCTGCATGGCGCTCCAGAACTGGTAGTACGGATCCCGGGTCATGTAGGGGCGCACTTCGTGACGCGTGCGCGGCTCACGACCGAGGTCGGCCTCGATCCGCGGCTTCACGCGCTGCTCGTACACCGCCCGGTTGGCGGGCATGACGCGCCCTGCAAGGTAGCCGCGCAGGCCGGCCACGAACTGCTGGCGGGCGGCCTCATCGTGTGTGGGGGCCGGGATGGTGGCGATGGGGGAGCGGTTCATGCTGCCTGTACCTCCTGTCGGGTGCTCATGCCTTCGAGTCGATGCTAGCATGCGCCGGCTCCGCACCGGAGCGCATGACCTGCTGCTGCAAACACGGCATGATTCGCTGGTGAACACGCCCCTGCCCGAGACCATCACGCAAGTCCGCTGCGCCGGCCAGGGCGAGCCGCGACTGGTGGCCCGCCGCGAGCGCGTGCCCTGCCCGCGCCCGGGGGCCAGCGAGGTCCTCATCGCCATGCTGGCAGCGCCCGTGCACAACATCGACTTGTATCGCATGCGCGGCCGCTGGCGGCATCGCAGCCTCACCGGTGATGTCCCGGGTTACGAGGGCGTGGGCAGGATCATCGCCGTGGGTGAGGCCGTGACCGGACTGAAGGTGGGCGACCTGGTATTTCCGCCGATGGGTGCCGGCACCTGGCGCGAGGTGCTGTGCGTGCCGGCAGCGCAGGTGCGGGCCGCCCCGGCGGGCGACCCGGCGCAATTGGCGCTGCTGGGGATCAACCCGCCATCGGCCTGGCTGCTGCTGCATGCAATGACACCGCTGCAGCCGGGCGATTGGTTCATCCACAATGCCGCCAACTCCAGCTGCGGCCAGTACCTGGTGACGCTGGCGCGCGAGGCGGGGTTTCGCAGCATCAGCATCGTGCGCCGGGACAGCGCCGGGACGGCCCTGCGCGAGCGTGGCGGTGACGTGGTGCTGGTGGACGGGCCCGAGCTGGCCGCCCGGGTGGCCGCGGCCACCGGCAACGCGCAGATCCCCCTGGCCATCGATGCGGTCAACGGCGCTGCGACACAGCGCCTGGCCGACTGCCTGGCGCCCGGCGGCCTGCTGGTGGTGTATGGCATGCTGTCCGGGGACCCCTGCGAGATAAGGGCGGACGACCTGTTCGTGCGCGATATCCGCCTGCAGGGCTTTCTCACCACGCGGACGCTGGCCGGCATG
>CAYGQN010000505.1:0-2820 GCA_964351795.1 uncultured Gammaproteobacteria bacterium | reverse complement strand
CGCCGCTACCACGCCGAGGGGTAAGGAACGCCGGAACCCGGCCGCGCGCGCGGCCAGCTCTACGGTAAGGTCGGTGAGTTCGCGCCGCAGGCGTGAGCCCTCGGCGACGAGCATCGGTTCCATCAGCGCAAGCGCTTCGCCACGATCTTCGGCCGCCGGCGTGGCCGCGACTTTGGCCGCTTTTCTGCCCTGTTTTGATGGCGCCATAAATTCAATTAAAACAGATAATTAAATAAATTAAAACGTCTTTTCTTGCGAATTTATGGCCGCTTTCCTGGCTGCCAGGAGGCTGGCGAGCTATCCAGGCCCCGGCCAGCACGACATCGCAGCACAACGCGGCTTCGCCGTCGCCTGCAAGGCCGCCGGTGTCCCTCAGGTGTCGGGTGCTGGGCGCGGCGGTGCGATGACCAGGCAGGCGAGGCCGGTGGCGACAATCGGCAGCACCCAGCGGCCGCCGGCTTCCATGAACAGCAGCAGGGACATCACCGCGGACTGCTCGAAGGCGATGCCATTGGCCTCGGCGAAGCCCTCGAAGCTGCTCTGTACCAGGCCAGCCAGTTGCAGGGAGCCGATGATGCTCATCGCCAGGGCGCCGATGGCGCCGCCGCCCAGCAGCACCAGCACACGCGGCCGCAGCCCGTTCACCGGCCAGGCAGCAGCCAGGATCAGCGGCAGCACGGCGGGCACCAGCACGTGCGCCAGGTTGGCCTCGGCGTTGAGGCTGTCTCCCAGCGGCACGACGATGTACGGCCCGATGCGGGCCGGGGCGATGGCGGTGAGCGTCAGGCGCAGGACTGGCGGGGCCGCGGTCTGCAGGTCGACGCTGGCGTAGAAGCCCGGGTGCAGTGCCTGGCTGACCACACCCATCAGCGGCAGCAGGGCTTTGGCCAGCCAGGGCCCGGCAACAATGACAAGCGCCGGTGCCAGCAAGCCGGCCAGCACCGCGCGCCGGATGATGTCAGGCACTGCTGCGCACGCGTTCCTCGGCCGTTGCCTCCGGCAGGGCGAGGCCGACCCAGGCGCAGAAGTACAGCCCGATGATGACGATCAGTACCACTGGCATCACGAAGGCATGCAGGGGCACGAACCAGTCGGGCCGGTAGGCTGCCACGAAGTACAGGCCGGTCAGGCGGGCGAGGTTGGCCACCCACACCAGCGCCAGGCCGGCCGCCACGCCACCCAGCGTGATGTACAGGCCGGCGCGCAGGGCCAGCAGCGCCGCTACCAGCATGAAGGCCACCCCGGCACCATCGCAGCCGCGCACGATGGCCAGCTCGGCGTGGGCAGAACCCAGCAGATGGCCGCTGGCGCGGACCTGCTCGGCCGGGGCAAGCAGGTTCACCAGCGCCGCGGTGGGCCGGCCGAGCAGGGTTTCATACACCGGCCCGGCAAGGGTGCTGTCCGGCACCAGCATGTACAGGGCGTACAGGCCGCAGTACAGCGCACCAAAGCCAAGCAGGAAACCCAGGCAGCGGTAGACCGCGTTGACATCGGCAGGCGGGCGGTTCGAGGCCATGCCGGCGATGATAGCCCTCGCTGGCGGCGGGGCCAACGCGGCCCAGTGGCCGGTGTGCGCGGCCTCTCAGGCCCGCCGGCCCAGGGCCAGCGTGGCCGGCAAGACGAGCATGCAGTAGCGATGGCCCGCCCCGAGGCCGCGATGGGGAAGTTGCTGAGAATTGGAGCGACTCGTCCGGCCGAGTGTCGCCCCGCGCAGTTTGAGCTGGAAGTCGCGAATGTTCTGCTCGAAAGCTTCCATGCCGCGCGGATGAGCAGCGGCGTCTATGAAGCCCCCGTGCCGGTCCGGCGCCGGCGCAACCCCAGGCCGGCCAGGGCCGTGGCGAACAGCCACGCCGCGGGCGGCAGCGGGACGGCGGCCACGCTGAGCACGCCGCTGCTCTCCAGCAGCCCCAGTTCCCAGCGCAGGCCGGCCTGCAGTGCCGGCAGGTTCACGGCCAGGAAGCTGCCACCGATGGTCGCGGCATCGAACAGGTCGAAGCTGTCGCCTGCCTGCGGCGTGAACAGGCCGCTGCCCAGGTCGAACAACACCAGGTCAAGCACGCCGCTGAGCGTGAGCTGGCCGCTGACGTCGATGGCGTCGTATTCGCTGCCGCGCGCCAGGCCGCCGAGTTCCATGGTGGTGTCCAGCAGGGTGCCGAACAGCAGGTCCCCGGTGACCTGCAGCAGGCCGGGGCTGTTGCCGGGGTTCAGGTCGCCTTCCAGGAAGAAGCTGCCGCCGCCGGTCAGCGGTCCGCTGCCGTTGAAGGCGCCGAAGATCACCACCGAGGAGCCGCTGCTCGCCCGGATCTCGGCGCCGTCGTGAATGACGTCATCGAATAAGGTGAGCACGGAATTGCCGCTGGCGATGATCTGCCCGCCGGGCTGATTGTGCACGTCGCCGAGGATGTCAGAGGTGCCGCTGAAAGCCAGCACGCCGGCATTGTCGAGGCCGCCCTGTGTCACCAGCAGGCCGCGCCCGCCGATGAAACCGCCGGCCTGGTTGGCCAGCCCTTGCCCGAACTCCGCTGTGCCACCGAAGAGGTTGATCGCCCCGGCGTTGCTGGCCGCGCTGCCGTTGAACGCCAGCGCCTGGCCGCTCAGCACGCGTACTTCGCCGCCGGCGCCGTTCTCCAGCGTCGCGCCAACCCGACCGCTGCCGCCGAGCTTGCCGTTGTTCTCCAGCACGCCGACACCGGAGCCGCTGAGCGGCGCCAGCACTTCCACCTCGCCGTTGTTCACCAGCCGCGGCGCGCCCAGGGTATCGGCGGCAAGCAGGGTTCCGGTCTGCACCCGGCCGCCGGCGCCGATGCGCAGCAGGCCGAC
>CAYGQN010000504.1:0-2825 GCA_964351795.1 uncultured Gammaproteobacteria bacterium | reverse complement strand
CCGCGGACTCCATGCGCACCGACAGGCCGCGCGCATCCGGGTCTGTCGCCGAGTCCACCGGCACCGGGCCGCCGCTGTCCAGTACCGCCAGCGGCGGTGCACCGTTACCGGCACTGACCGAGCTGACCGGCGCGCCACTGGCGCTGTCCAGGCCCGGCCCGGTGAGTGCCGTGCCGTTGCTCTCCATGCCCTGCAGGCGGCGGTCGAGATCCGTGTAGAAGTCGTTCTGGCGGGCCCGCAGGCTGTCCAGCTCGAAACGCTGCTGCTCCACCTGGCCACGCAGTTGCTGGACCTCCCGTTCGAGGCGGTCGATCTGGTTCACCAGCTCGAACAGCGAATTCGGGTCGATGCTGCGCCCCGGCCCGGCGTCGTCGTTGCGCGTCACCGGTGCCGCCTGGCCGAAGGCCGGCCCGGCCAGCGCCAGGCAGGCCATGGTGAGCAGCAGCCCGGATGCGCGGCGCCGCGTCAGCATCAGTACAGGATCTCCACGCGCCGGTTGGCGGACCAGGCGGCCTCATCGTGGCCGTCCACCGCCGGGCGTTCCTCGCCGTAGCTGGTGCTGCGGATCTGGCCCGCCGAGGCGCCCAGCAGCACGAACTGCCGGCGCACGGCATTGGCGCGGCGCTCGCCCAGGGCGAGGTTGTACTCGCGTGAGCCGCGTTCGTCGGCATGACCTTCCAGCGTGACCACCACGCCCGGGTTGGCGGCCAGGTAGGCGGCGTGGGCCTGCACGGCGCTGCGATACTGGGCCTGTACCTCGCTGGAGTCGTACTCGAAGTAGAGCGTGCGCACCGACAGCGGGCTGGAGGGGTCGTCCAGCGGCGCGCCGCGCCAGTCGGTGGAATCGGCGATGCCGTGGGTTTGCGTATCCGTTTCCGTGCCCATGCCGGACTGGGTGTCCGTGGCCGAACGATCCTCGACCGCGGCCGCATCGGAATCGCGCTTGGAGGTCGAGCTGCAACCGCTGAGCGCCAGCGTGACGATCATCATGATCAATGCAAGGTACCAAGACGCCCTTTTCATAGGCTCACTCCCGGTGATATCAGTATGTTGCCGGCTTGACCCGGACAGCGCCGCGCGGTCAGCGCACCTGCGGACCCCAGACGGGTTCGCGCACTTCACCGCCAGCCTGGGTGAGGCGCTGGCGAACACGGCCATCCACGGAAACCGCCGCGAGTTCGGTGCCGTTTCGGCCGACCGTAGTGTAGATGATCATGCTGCCGTTGGGGGCGAAGCTGGGCGACTCGTCGAGGCGGCCTTCGGTCAGCACGGTGAAATCGCCACTGGCCAGCTCCAGCACCCCGATGCGATACCCGCCGCTGCCACCGTTGACCATGGCCAGGCGCTTGCCGTCCGCTGACAGGCGGCCACGCGCATTGTAACTGCCGAGATTCAGCGTCACGCGCTCGGTACGCCCGTCGAGCAGGCTCACACGGTAGATCTGGGGGCCACCGGCACGGTCGGAGGTGAAGATGAGGCTGCGCCCGTCCGGCGTGAACTGCGGCTCGGTATCGATGGCGAGGTTGTTGGTGATCCGCTGGAAGCGATCACTGCCGAACTCGTACACGTAGATCTCCGGGTTGCCATCCTTCGACAGCGTCATCGCCAGGCGCGTGCCATCGGGCGAGAACGCCGGAGCGGAGTTGATACCCTCGCCCCCGGATATCCTGCGCCGCGCGCCGGTGGCAACCTCCTGCACGTAGATGGCCGAGCTGCGATCCTCGAACGAGACGTAGGCAATCCGCTCGCCGTCGGCCGACCAGGCCGGTGACATCAGCGGCTCGCGGGATTTGACCAGGGTACGGGCGCCGTAACCGTCGGCATCGGCAAGCTGCAGCCGGAACACCTTGCCGGCCGGGCCCTTGTCGACGGTGACGTAGGCGATGCGGGTGGCAAAGGAGCCGCTCTCGCCCAGCAGCTTTTCGTAGATGATGTCGGCAATCTGGTGTGCCGCGTAGCGCAGGTTGGCGGCACGCGCCGGCACGCGGTAGCCGGCCAGCTGGCGCGCGCGGAACACATCGATCAGGCGGAACTCGATCTCGAAGCTGCCGTCGGCGCGCGGCAGCAGCCGGCCGATGACCAGGTTTTCCATGCCCAGCAGGCGCCAGTCCCGGAAATTGACCGCCTCGAACTGCGTTGGCATGGACGCCAGGTCCGAGAAGGGCATGGGCGCGAACCGGCCGCTGCGGGTGAGATCGCCGGCGATGACCGCGGCAATATCCACCGGCGGCGCACCCGGCGCTTCCCAGCCGAACGGCACGATGGCGATGGGCAGCGCCTTCTCCACGCCCTTGATGGTGATGTCGAGCACGGCCGGGGTGGCGGTGCTCCAGGCCAGCAGGACGGCAAGCAAGAGGTACATCAGGCGTTTGCGGGGCATAGCGTTCTCAGCCGGAAGGGTCAAAGGTGAAGCGGATCTCGCGCAGCTTGTCGAACAGGCGCGGGTCATCCGGTACGGGCAGGGGCGATGCCTTTCGTACAGCCAGCTCGGCCTGGCGATCAAACACCGCGCTGCCACTGGACTCGGCGATGCGCACCTCGGCTACATCACCGCCCGGGTTCATGCGCACGTAAATGATACATGACAAGCCGGTGCGCAAATCCGGTGGATAGACGAACGCGTTGTCCACCTTGGCTGCGAGGCGACCGATGAAGCGCAGCATTTCCTGTTCCTCGCGCGCGGCCCGGTCAGCCGCCTCCAGGGCTGCTTCCTCAGCGGCTATGGCTTCCTGCAGTTCGCGCTGGCGCCTGGCCTCGGCCTTCTTGGCTTCCTCGGCCTTCTTGGCTTCCTCGGCCTTCTTGGCTTCCTCGGCCTTCTTGGCTTC
>CAYGQN010000503.1:2564-2828 GCA_964351795.1 uncultured Gammaproteobacteria bacterium | reverse complement strand
GCGAGGAGTCGGCCATGATCGAGTCCATCGAGGGCAAACGCGGCATGCCCCGCCTCCGCCCGCCCTACGTGGCCCAGGTCGGCCTGTTCGGCCGTCCGACGCTTGAGCACAACATGGAGACCCTGTACTGGGTGCGGGACATCGTCGAGCGTGGTGCCGACTGGTTCGCCGGTCACGGCCGTCGAGACCGCAAGGGCCTGCGCTCGTTCTCGGTCAGCGGTCGGGTGAACAAGCCCGGCGTGCATCTCGCCCCCGCCGGCATCA
>CAYGQN010000503.1:0-2554 GCA_964351795.1 uncultured Gammaproteobacteria bacterium | reverse complement strand
CTCATCGACGAGTACTGCGGCGGGATGCTCGAGGGCCATACGTTCTACGGCTATTTCCCCGGCGGCGCTTCGGGCGGCATTCTCCCGGCGCACCTGGGCGACGTACCGCTGGATTTCGACACCCTGACCGACTACGGCTGCTTCATCGGCTCCGCAGCGGTCATCATCCTCTCGGACAAGGACTCCGCGCGCACGGTGGCACTGAACGCCATGCGTTTCTTCGAGGAGGAATCCTGCGGGCAATGCACCCCCTGCCGCGTTGGCACCGCCAAGGCCGTACAGCTGATGAAACGGCCCGTGTGGGATGCCGCCTTGCTGGAGGAGCTGGCCACAGCGATGGCCGACGCCTCCATCTGTGGCCTTGGCCAGGCGGCACCGAACCCGCTGCGTTGCGCCCTGAAATACTTCCCCGAGGAGTTTTCCCAGCCATGAGCGAAGCAACCGCACTTCAAACCGAAGTCACCATTGAGTTCGAACTGGATGGCACGCCCGTCCAGGCACGAGAAGGCGAAACCATCCTCGAGGCCGCCAAGCGCACCGGACACGATATTCCGCACCTGTGCTACAAGCCGGGCTACCGCCCGGACGGCAACTGCCGCGCCTGTGTGGTGGAAGTCGACGGCGAGCGCGTCCTCGCCCCGTCGTGCTGTCGTTACCCGACCGAGGGGATGACGGTCAAATCCAGTTCCGCGCGGGCCCGCAAGTCTCAGAAAATGGTGCTGGAACTGCTTATGGCCGACATGCCTGAACAGGGCGTCGATGCCTACACCCCGCGCTCGGAGCTGCAGCACTGGGCCGATTACCTGCACATCGGCGCACCGCGTTTCGAGCGGCGCGAACAACCCGCAGCCGACTTCAGCAACCCGGCCATCGCCGTCAATCTCGACGCCTGCATCCAGTGCACCCGCTGCGTACGCGCCTGCCGGGAAGAGCAGGTCAACGACGTTATCGGTTACGCCTTCCGCGGCCATCATTCGGCCATTGTGTTCGACCTCGATGATCCCATGGGCGAGAGCACCTGCGTTACCTGTGGTGAATGTGTACAGGCCTGCCCCACCGGCGCCCTGATGCCGACCATCACGAGCGAGCAGGTCAGCTCAGACCGAACCGTGGATTCCGCCTGCCCGTTCTGCGGCGTTGGCTGCCTGCTGACATTCCACGTCAAGGATGAGCAAATCACCCACGTCAACGGCCGGGACGGGCCTTCCAACCAGAGCCGGCTGTGCGTCAAGGGTCGCTATGGCTTTGACTACATCCATAATCCCCGCCGGCTGGTCACGCCTCTGATCCGCCGCGAGGGCAAGGCGAAAACCGCCGCCCTCATACCGCCGGAGAAAATGCCCGAGTACTTTCGCGAAGCGACCTGGGAAGAAGCCCTGGATCTCGCTGCCGGTGGCCTGCGGGATATCCGTGAGCGGAAGGGCCCGCAAGCCCTCGCCGGCTTCGGCTCGGCCAAGGGCAGCAACGAGGAGGCCTACCTGTTCCAGAAGCTGGTGCGTACCGGTTTCCGCAACAACAACGTGGACCATTGCACCCGCCTGTGCCATGCCTCGTCGGTGGCAGCGCTGCTGGAGACCATCGGCTCCGGCGCCGTATCGAACCAGGTGGAGGACGTGGCGCTGGCCGAGGTTATCGTGATCATCGGCGCCCGCCCCACCGTGAACCATCCGGTGGCCGCCACTTTCATGAAGAACGCGGCCAACAACGGTGCCAAGCTCGTGCTGATGGATCCGTATCGCTCCGATCTCGCCCGCCATGCCGACTACTTCCTGCAGTTCAAGGCCGACACCGACGTCATCATGCTCAACGCCCTGATGCACGTCATCATCGAGGAAGGGCTGGCCAACCGTGAGTACATCGACAAGTTCACCGAGGGTTACGAGGAACTCGCGGCCGTGGTCAGCGAGTACAGCCCCGAGAAGGTGGCCCCGGTCTGTGGCATCGATGCGCATACCCTGCGCGAGGTCGCCCGCCTGTACGCCGGCTCCCGCGGTTCCATCATCTTCTGGGGCATGGGCATCTCCCAGCACGTCCATGGTACGGACAACGCCCGCTGCCTGATCTCCCTTGCCCTGCTCACGGGCCAGATCGGCCGCCCGGGCACCGGCCTGCACCCGCTGCGCGGCCAGAACAACGTCCAGGGCGCCTCAGACGTCGGCCTGATTCCAATGGTCTACCCCGATTACCAGCCGGTGAACGACAAGGCGGTACGGGAGAAATTCGAGGCCCTGTGGGGTTGCGACCTGGATCCGAACCCGGGCCTGACGGTCGTGGAAATCATGCACGCCATTCAGCATGACGAAATCGACGGCATGTACGTGATGGGCGAAAACCCGGCCATGTCGGACCCGAACCTCAACCACGCCCGTGCTGCGCTGGCGGCCCTCGACCACCTGGTCGTGCAGGACATCTTCTTCACCGAAACCGCCGGCTTCGCCGATGTCATCCTGCCAGCGAGCGCCTTCCCCGAAAAAACCGGCACTTTCACCAACACGGACCGCCGCGTGCAGCTCGGTCGGCAGGCGGTACAGCCGCCCGGCGATGCCCGCCAGGA
>CAYGQN010000502.1:0-2828 GCA_964351795.1 uncultured Gammaproteobacteria bacterium | reverse complement strand
CTGCCCTTCGCCATGATCAGGGCGAAGGGGCGACGCGCATCGCGCATGTGTTCGCTGGCGCGATCCAGCGTCGTGCCAATGTCGGCATCGGTGCCCGGAAACGGCAGCGTCGGCACGCACATCGTATCGAACATGTCGGTGGTGATGCGTCCCATCAGCTCGTGCTGGGGCTCGTCGCTGACGCCCGGTGCGCCCCGGTGGGTGCAGATGAGCAGCAATGGAATACGGAACACGTGCGTGAGCGAGGTCAGCGGGCTGACGGCGTTGCCAAGGCCGGAGTTCTGCATCATCGCTGCCGCGGGTCGGCCGCCGATGGCCATGCCGGCCGCAATCGCCACGGCGTCACCTTCATTCGCGGCCCCCACGTAATGCAGGCTGCGATCATTGATGACGTAGTTGATGAATGGCGTCAGAAACGAGCAGGGCACACCCGCGTACGCCGACAGGCCGCGCGCGCGTGCCGCCTCGACGAAATCTCCAGCCTCGATCATGTCTGCAAAGGTTCCTCTATGTGCTCAGCCGGCGGTGAACTCGTCGGCGCGGGCGATGTCCGGCAGTGCGTTGACGTCAAGCCAGTGCCCGTGCACGTACAGCACGTGCACGCGGGCGCCGTCGGCAATGAGGGCGTTGACCAGGTCGGTCATGCCCAGGGCATTGAAATCCTCGCGCTGCGACAGCGCTGCCAGGGCAGCGCCGAGGCGGCGGCAGCCCTCGCCGCGCGCACGCAGCATGCCAATCCAGCGGCCATGCGCGCTGGCCGAGTCGTGCTCGTCGTTGGTGATGCGCTCCAGCGTCACGGCCTGGTCGAGCACGGAGCGATTGTCCGGTGCACTGCAGACGGCCCAATCGGGTGCACCGGTCAGCGGTAGCTGCTGCGGCGCAGAGTCCACCACCACGCTCAGCTCGTGCTCGGTGTCCAGCAGATCGCGCAGGATGTAGCTTCGGAACAGGAGATCACCGTAGGTGATGAGGCAGTCCCCCTGCAGCCTGTCCGCGGCGCACTGCAGGGAAGCGAGCTCGCCGTTGTGCTCGAAGTCGCTGTTGACCACCACGTCGACGCCGGGCACATCGATGGCATCGGCGCAGTAGCCGGCCACCACGGTCACGTCGTTGACCACCTGGCGCTTGAACTCATCGCGCAGGCGCATCAGCAAGGGCCGCCCGCCTATCGGCAGCATCACTTTCGGCCGATCGGAAGTGAGCTCGGCGAGCGCGCTGCCGCGACTGGCGGCCAGCACTATGGCGCGTGTCTGCGGCCGCGCCGCGCTGATGTAACGGCGTTCGGCATCCTGCAGTTCCGCGGCGCCCTGCAGGCGGAACACCTCGCCCACGCCGGCGATCCGATCCTCCACGCCCACCAGGCTCTGCTCGGCGGCCACGGTCGCGGCGGTTTGCTGCATGGCGCTGATGGCGGCCCGGATCATGTGGTTGGCCCAGATGACCAGGCTGACGCCGGCCTCGCGGAACAGGTCCACCGGCGTGCTGTAGTACTTGGTGGGCACGATGACCACCGGCGCGCGATCGCCGAAGTGCCGGCAGAAGGCCAGCACCTGGTCGGGCCGCGACAGCTTGCTGTGGATGAGAATGGCGTCGGCGCCGGCATCGGCGTAGGCGTGGGCCCGCGCCAGGGCCTCGTCCAGGTCCCAGCCGGCGATGAGGGCCTCCACCCGGGCGATGATGCAGAAGTCCTCGTCGTGCTGGCTGTCCTTGCCGGCCTTGATCTTGCCGCAGAACTCCTGCACGTCGGCCAGCGGCTGGCGCTCACCGTCGATGAAGCTGTTGGTCTTCGGGAACAGCTTGTCCTCGATGCATACGCCGGCGACGCCGCGCTGCTCCAGCTTGCGCACCAGGCGGCGCAGGTTGTTGAAGTTGCCATAGCCGGTATCGCCGTCCAGCAGAATGGGCACGCTGGTCACGTCGGCCATGAACTCGAGCATTTCCACTATCTGGGTCCAGCTCGCCTCGTTGTTGTCGCGCACGCCGTACTGGGCGGACAGCGCCAGCCCGCTGCCCGAGATGCCGCGAAAGCCGGCCTCCTCGACAATGCGCGCGCTGAGCCCGTTGTGGGCCTCCATGATGAATTCCAGCTCCGGGGAAGCCAGCATGCGGCGAAGTTGGGTGGTGCGTCTCATGGGTTCACTCCGGCCTTGATGCGCGGCAATACCTGCTCCCGCGCCCGGGCCACGTCCTGTTCGAAATCGATCTCCGTCCAGGCCAGGCCAGTGATGTCTTCAAAGCCGAAGTCACCGGGGCGCGCAAGAATGAGATCGCGGATGGCCTCCTCGTGGGGGGCCTGCTCGCCGCCGTTGGCGGCATAGTGCTCGCAGCGGGCGGCCAGTCGCTGGCCGCTGGCAGCGTCCAGCCGGAAGAAGCCCACCGACTCCCCGCACAGCTCGAATGCCAGCGTCGGGTCGACCTGCTTGCGGAACTCGACGATCCGGCCGCGGGACACGAGTACCTTGACCGGTTCGTCCCCGGGAATGAAATCGCGGTCCAGCAGCAGGCAGTTATCGTGGCCGCTGTTGACCAGGCGCGCCATGATGGCCGGGTCGAACAGGACATCGGCGTCCAGTACCAGCGAGCCCTGCGGGCTGGCCAGGTGCTCGCGTACGGTCCACAGCGAGATGACGCTGCCCTGCTCGAAGCGCGGGTTGTGCACGCATTGAACCGGCCGGGCTGGCGACATCCGCGCCAGGGCCGCGTCGATGAGCTCGCTGCGATAACCGGTGCAGATGACGATGTCGTCGACACCGCAGGCCCGCAATGCGTCGAGCTGGCGCTCGAGCAGGCTGCGGCCGCCAATCTCCAGCAGGCACTTGGGTGCGTCG
>CAYGQN010000501.1:0-2830 GCA_964351795.1 uncultured Gammaproteobacteria bacterium | reverse complement strand
CCTGCTTGTGCCTGTCCACTGATTCGGCGGCACCGATGATGGCACCGGCTCGTCGGTAGCGCACTTCCACGAACACCAGGGTATCGCCGTCGCGCATGACAAGGTCGATTTCCCCGAACCGGGAGCGGAAGTTGCGGGTGACCAGCGCCAGGCCGCGGCCCTGCAGGTAGCCGGCTACCGCTTCCTCCGCAGTGGTGCCGCTGCGCTTGCGGAGCCTGTCCGCCAGGCGGCTCAAGGGCCGGCGAGCGCCTGCTGCTCGTCCAGGGCGCGTGGCTCGCCGTCGACGAATTCCGCCCACAACAGCTGGCGCACCAGTCGCCCGTTGCCGTCGATACGCAGGATGCCGGTCTGCCCCCTCACCCTGGCCTGGCGCTCGACCTTCATGCGGCCGAGTTCGCCAAGGACGTTGTAGGCGTCGATTCCAAGGGCATACAGGCGCGGGTAGGTGCGCGCGTTGGCCGACCAGTTGCGCACGACCGCGTTGAACAGCTCGGTGGATCGCCGCCCCGGTGCGATCAGCCAGGGCATGTCGGCAAAGCGTACCCCGTTCATGTCGCGGTCGGCCTCGCGATCGATGGTGCCGGTATACACGTGTGACGTGGCATAGACCGGCAGCGTCGAGGCGCGAAAGAACTCCAGTTGCGGGCGAATCTGTCGGCCCTGCACGGGAAACGCGGCGAGGAACACGAAGTCGGCGTCCTGGCGGCGGCGCACTTCGAAGCCGATGTCACGCTGCAGCAGGTTGCGCAGGGCGCTGTAGCGCTGCTCGCTGCCATCGACATTGAGCAGCGCCTTGGTGGGGGCGGCGAAGTCCTGTGCGCCCATGTCGTACTCGACGTGCTCGAGAACAAGCCCGCCGAGCTCGAGCCAGCGTTCACGAAAGGCGGCGAACACCCGCTCGCCCCAGCGGGTGGATGGCGATACCGCCAGCGCCCGGCGATGGCCGTCGAACCAGGCCCGCTCCGCCGCCTGGCTGGCTTCCTGCTCCGGTGACAGGCCGAACTGGTACAGCGGCGCGCCGCTGACCTGGTCGGGCGGCTGGTCGAGGGAGTTCAGGGCGAGCACCGTGCGTGGCAGCTCCGCCCGGCGCGCCAGCACTTCAACGGCTGCTTTCTCGAGCGGCCCGATCACCAGTTCCGCGCCATCTTTCACGGCCTGGTCGTAACGGGCCGAGATATTGGTGGCATCGGTGTCGTAGACGCGGATGAGTGGTTTGTCGGTACGTTCCGGATCAGCGAACCACGCGGTGATGATGCCATCCTGTACCGCCCGGCCCGCGTCGCCGAAGCGCCCGCTCAGCGGTACGAGCACGGCCACGCGGCGCGGCCGCAGGGCCAGGGTCTGGGAGCTTGCCAGCAGCGCGGGCACGCGCGAGGCCAGGGCCGGGTGATTCGGGTAGCGTGCCGCCCAGGCCTGGCTGGCCTGCCGGAATTCCTCGGCCCGATGCAGGCTGGTGCGGGCGAGAAGCGCCAGCTCCAGCCAGCCGGTGAAGGTGTCTCCGGCTGCCCCCTTCGCCTGTCGCAAACGCTCCTGGGGTACGTTCTCCAGGGCATTCCAGATGGCGTCGTTGCTGGCGGCGACAGCGCTGCCGCCACGCACCAGCGGCGCCAGCGCAACCCGGGTGCGGGCTGCCTCCAGCCAGTTGCCGTTGCCCTCCAGGGAGCGGGCGCGGGCGCGATAGAAGCCGTGCAGCTGCGCTGGCGGCAGGGGAACCTCCTGGTATTGCGACAGGCGCCGCAGCGCGGCATCCCAGGCGCCGGCCAGCGCATCAAGGTCGGCTTCGAGGATTTCCCGCCAGCGCCGCAGGCCGGCGTCCGCCTGGCCGGTGCCGGTGCCATCGAGCACTGCACGCGCGTCGGCGGCCCGCGCATCGCGCAGCATGGCGTCGGCGGCAGCAAGGCGCCAGCGGGTGGTCTGGCCATCGGTCGCCGCGCCGGCCAATTGCAGGTAGGCTTGCGCGGCGGCCTGGTTGTCGCCACGTTCCAGGGCGGCCTGGGCTGCGGCGTCCTCGGGCACCTCGGGTTCCGCGGGGCGCGTGGTGCCCGAGGGCGTACAAGCGGCGATCAGCAGCAACAGCACCACCATGCCGAGTGCGGCCCGGGCCGGAAATCTGGACGGTTCGATCACATTGTTGGCATGCATATCGGGGGGCGCTTCAGCTTGTCAGCGGGTACGGGAACCCTGTTCGTTGTGGCGACCCCGATCGGGAATCTCGGGGACCTGTCGACGCGCGCGGTGGCAACGCTGCGCGCCGCGGATGTGATCCTCGCCGAGGATACCCGGGTCAGCCGGACGCTCCTTGCCCACTACGGCATCAATGCAACGCTGCGATCCTACCATGATCACAACGAGCGCCAGATGGCCGAGGCAGCGCTTGAGATGCTGCTCGGCGGGCGCAACCTGGCGCTCATCAGCGACGCTGGCACACCGGTGGTGTCCGACCCGGGCCTGCAACTCGTCGCCCTGGCCCAGTCCCGGTCCATCCCCGTACGCACCATCCCGGGCCCGAGTTCAGTCACGGCCGCCATCGCCGTGTGCGGCCTGGCCGCGGACCGGTTCGCCTTCGAGGGCTTCCTGCCGCCCCGGGCCGGCGCCCGGCGGCGGCGGCTCGAGGCACTGGCCGATGATCCCCGCCTGCTGGTGTTCCTCGAAAGCCCGCACCGGCTCATGGATTGTCTTGATGATCTCGTCGCGGTGCTCGGCGGTGAGCGGGCCGCGTTCATCGGCCGGGAGCTGACCAAGCTGCACGAAAGCCACTACAGTGCACCGCTGGCCGGACTGCTCGCGCATTTCGGCGCGCATCCGGGGGAGGTGCGGGGGGAGTTCGTGC
>CAYGQN010000500.1:0-2837 GCA_964351795.1 uncultured Gammaproteobacteria bacterium | reverse complement strand
GTGGCTCAGCCGGCGAACAGGGGAAAGCTCACGCCGATGGCCCAGGCCAGGATCAGCCCCAGCGCCGTGCCGGTGACCAGCGGCTGGCCGCAGCGCCGGCCGGCGAAACCCGCCGCCGTGCCGTAGACCAGCCAGAACAGCACGATGACCGGCGCGATGATCAACAGGAACATCAGCCCGTCGAAATCCAGCGCCACGGCCAGGCCCAGCGACGCGAGGAAGGCGATGCGTAACAGCAGCCGCCGCCACAGCGGCGCCCGGCCGGCAGCGCTCAGCATGGCGTCGGCCAGCATGTAGGGGATGGCGCCCGCGGCGATGGCGGCGATGATCGGCCAGCGGGCCGCGTGCGGCATGAACGCCGCCGCATAGCGGTCCAGCAGCACGCCGCACACACCCAGGCCCCAGGCCAGCAGCAACAGCATCGGCCAGGCGCGGAACCCGCCCATGGCAACGCCGCCGGCGCGCAGGATGCCGAGGGCAATCAGCCCGTACACGCCCAGGTGCACGGCCAGGTAGTCCGCCACCAGCACCGGCAGAAAGCGGATCTCCACCAGGCTCAGCAACAGCGGCGTGAGCAGGGCCGGTACCAGCGTCGCCAGCCACCAGGTCCGGCCGGCCGGCACCGGCACGCCCGGCTCCCGGCGCACCAGCCCGGCCAGCGGCCAGGCAAGCAGCACACTGCCGGCCAGCAACAACAGGATCCACGGGCCGGTGGCAGCGATTGCGCCGGCAGGACTGGTGCGGCCATAGGCGCGGTCCAGCCAGGCCAGTGCAGCGGCCAGCGCCGGCCGGCTGTAGAGCACGCCCACGTGCTCCACGTGCGGGGCGACGAGGGCGCCGCGAACAACACCGTCGACCGTCACGATGTCGCCCTCGTCCGCCCCGGGGGCCACCAGCCGCAGGTAGGCCAGCGCCGCCGCGCGCAGTTGCGGCTCCCATTCGCCGCTGATGAGCAGCAGGTCCGCCGGCTCGGTGGCGGTCACCGCCTGCGAGAAGGCCGAGATGGCCACCAACGGGCGGGCCGGGGATTCGACCAAGGGTTCTACAAGGGCCGTGCGGATGATGATGTCCGAGGCCATGGAATGGCCGAGCAAGGCCACCGGCCTGGCCGCCCCACCCGGCAGCGTGCGAGCGAATGCCATCACGCGGCGGGTCTGCGCCACCAGCAGCCGGGTGGTGCCCTCGATGCTGTCGACGTCCCCGGACAGCGGCGCCGGATGCGCACCGTGGCCCTCGAAGTCGAAGGTCACCGCCTGGTAGCCGGCCCGCGCCAGCGTGAGCGCCCAGGCCTCCATCAGCCGCCGCGAGCCGGCGAAGCCGTGCGCGATCACCACAGCCGGTCCCTCGGCCCCGGGCTGGCGATACACCCGCAGCGGGGTGTCAGCGATTACCTGCGAACGGATCTCCAGCCCGGCGCGGAAACCCTCCAGCCGCCATAGTGCTGTGGCCATCAGCGCCAGCGCGAGCAGGCCGACCAGCGCACGCGCCATCATGGCGCGCCGTACCCGGGCCGGGGCCGGGGCCTGCTCGGATGCTGCAAGGGTCGGGGCAAGCTCATGGCCCAATTGTAACCACGCCGCTGGCCGGCCCCGCAGGGGTAGGCTGCTACCATGGCCGGCCGGCAACACAGCCACACCCAACGCCCGGCGGCGTTGCAGCCGGCACAGGCGTGCAGGCCGGGGCAGTCACATCGAAACCAGCAGAGGGCCAACAATCCATGGGAACAGTCAGCAGCGCGGTGGACGGCGGTATTGCCACGGTCACCTTCACCAACCCGCCCAAGGGCTTTCTCACCGCGGACATGGTGGCCCGGCTCGGGACCATCATGGACACCCTGGAGAACGACGATGCGGTTCGCGCGATCGTATTCACCGGCGGCCTGGACGGCGTGTTCATCCGGCATTTTTCGGTGGAGGAGATCATCGGCATGGCCGGCGCGCTGAAGGAGCGCCGGGCCGCTGGCCTGCCCGACCCGCGCTTCGCGCGCACGGCGCTGCGCCGCGTGTGGGAGCAGGTGGACAACTGCCAGAAGCCGACCATCGCGGCCATCAACGGTTACTGCGGTGGCGGTGGCTGCGAACTCACCCTGTGCTGTGACATCCGCCTCGCCGGCCCGGGCGACTACACCATCGGCCAGATGGAAATCCTGGTCGGCCTGCTGCCCGGCGCCGGCGGCACCACGCGCCTGGCGCGCGCGGTGGGCACTGGGCGGGCCCTGGAGTGGGTGCTGCGCGGGCGCACCTTCGGGCCCGAGGAGGCCGCCCGCGAGGGGCTGGTGCATCACTACATCGACGGCGACGTGCTGGCGGCCGCGCAGGCCATGGCCGCCGAGTTCCTGGACAAGCCGCCGGCGGCACTGGCCTACATCAAGCAGGTGATGCGCTCGGCCCACGGCCGCCCGACCGCCGAGGGTGTGGACGAGGAAGGCGACCTGTTCGCCCGGCTCATCGCCGAGGACGAGCGCTGCCTGCAGCTGATGCAGGACTACGTGGCCGGCGGGCACAAGTTGCCGAAGATCTGAGCCGCGGGGCCGGCGCCCGCGGCCGGCAGCAAGGTCACGGGCCGGCCAAGGGCTCGCCGGCCGTCGCCGGGAAGCCGCCGGTCGCGCGCAACCCGGCATGGCGTGCTGTCGGGGCCGGGGCCAGTCAAGGCGGCTGCGCCCGCGGCCGCTACCGGTGCCATGAGCAAGCCCCTTGCGGCCGAGCGCACAGCCGGCCCGCTGCGCCTGGAAGACATCCCGCGCCCCCCGGAGGGCGCGCTGCGGGTGCTGGCCGCCTGCGCCGACGAGCAGGCCGACGTCGGCCGCATCGGCAAACTCGTCGCCGCTGATCCGGTGC
>CAYGQN010000499.1:694-2844 GCA_964351795.1 uncultured Gammaproteobacteria bacterium | reverse complement strand
AACCAGCGCTCGATGGTGGGTTCCACCAGCGGCTGCATGCCGTCGGCAAGCGCCAGGGCAGCACGTTCGTCCCACGCTGACGCCGCCTCGGGCGGGACGCGGCTGCTGGTATCGGCGAGGGTCAGGCTCAGCAGGCGACCGGCGTGATCCAGCGCCAGTTGCTGGCCAATCATCCCGCCCATGGACAGGCCCACCCAGTGCACCCGGTCGATATCGAGGGCATCGAGCAGGGCAACGGCGTCGGCGGCCAGCATCGACAGTGAATACGGCCCGGGCGGGGCCTCGGTGTCGCCGTGGCCGCGGCTGTCGTATCGCAGCACACGGTAGCGCTCGCCGAGGGCCTGCCACTGCGGATCCCACATGCGCGCGTTGGTTGCCAGCGAGTGGCTGAGCATGACCAACGGGGCGTCGGCCGGGCCGGTCATCTCGAAGGCCTGTGTCAGCGTGGCTGTTCGGATCGTTTTCATCTGATCTCCGTCACCTTCAGCGTGCCGCCGCAGCCGCCATCCGCCTCCAGGATGCAGTACAGTGGCCCAGTCCGGGCCATCCGGCGTTGACAACAACAATGCGCCTGTCACCGTGCCCGCCGCAGCGGGATGCGCTGACGGGCCGGGAGGCAAGCGCTCATGTTTGAAGCCTGCGAACTCGGCCGCACCGTATCACGCAAGGAATACGACGCGGAAGAGCCGGAACTGAAAACCCGCCTGCTGGAGTTGCAGCGGGCGCTGACAGCACAGAACATCCCGGTGGTGATCATCGTCGCGGGCGTGGAGGGGGCCGGCAAGGGCGAGGTCGTCAACCTGCTCAACAAGTGGTTCGACAACCGCAACATCCAGACGCACGCCTTCTGGGAGAACTCCGGCGTGGAGACCGAGCGGCCGCGCTACTGGCGCTTCTGGCAGGCCCTGCCGGCGCGCGGTTCCATGGCCATCATGTTCGGCTCCTGGTACTCGGCCCCGATTGTCGACCGCGTGTTCAAGCGGCTGCGCGGTGGCGACTTCGAGAAGGAGATGCACCGCGTGGTCGAATTCGAGCACCTGCTCATCGATGATGGCGCGCTGATCATCAAGTTCTGGTTTCACCTGTCGCGGGATGAACAGCAGAAGCGCCTGCAGAAGGACATCAAGACCAACCGCATCAGTTCGCCCATCCTGAAAAAATACGCCAAGCGCTACGAGCGCTTCACCCGCATCTGCGAGCGCGCGCTGCGGATTACCGACACCGGGCCGTCGCCCTGGCACCTGGTCGAAGCGGCGGACAAGCGCTATCGCAACCTGGCCGTGGGGCGGGTACTCAAGGATGCCATGGCCCGGCGCCTCGCCCGGCACGAACCCAATGTCACCCTGTCGAGCGTGGAAACGGCACCCCTGCAGGCCGAGACCGACATCACCGTGCTCGATCACGTTGACCTGACCCGGACGATAAGCCAGGAAGACTACAACCGGGAGTTGACCCGCCACGGGCGCAGGCTCAACAAGCTCGCCTGGGCGGCCTGGCGCGAGAAGCGGCATACCGTCTGCGTCTTCGAAGGCTGGGACGCCGGGGGCAAGGGCGGGGCGATCCGGCGCCTGACCGGCGCCATCGATGCCCGGCTGTACCGGGTGATCTCCGTGGCCGCCCCCACCGACGAGGAGTCCGCGCATCATTACCTGTGGCGCTTCTGGCGGCATATCCCCCGGGCCGGCCACGCCATCATCTACGACCGCTCATGGTACGGGCGGGTGCTGGTGGAGCGGGTGGAGGGTTTTGCCGCCGACCGCGAGTGGATGCGCAGCTACCAGGAGATCAACGATTTCGAAGAGCAGCTTGTCGATCACGGCGCCGTGCTGTGCAAGTTCTGGCTGCACATCAGCCAGGAGGAGCAGTTGCGGCGTTTTCGCGAGCGCGAGCAGACCCCGTGGAAGAAGCACAAGATCACCGAGGAGGACTGGCGCAACCGCGAGCGCTGGGACAGCTATCGCCTGGCGGTGAACGACATGGTGGCCAGGACCAGCACCGAGTTCGCGCCGTGGACGCTGGTGCCGGGCGATGACAAGCGCCTCGCCCGCGTGGAGGTGCTCAAGACAGTCACTGACCGGCTCGAGCAGGCACTGGATTGAGGCGCCGGGGTCGGTGGACAGCACCGGCGGCGAGTCCGCGATGAGCGGCAA
>CAYGQN010000499.1:0-684 GCA_964351795.1 uncultured Gammaproteobacteria bacterium | reverse complement strand
GCGCAGGGGCCTGCGGACGATGCTGGTGGTCACCGGGCTCGCGCTTGCCTTGGCGCTGGCGAACCAGCAGCGCCGGCCGTCCGTTCCCGGGCAGTACTGCGCGCCCGGTACCACGCCGGCGGACCAGCTCGTGATGTTGAGCACCAGCTGGTGTCCCTATTGCGCACGGGCGCGGGACTTCCTCGCCGATACGGCGGTGCCATGGTGCGAATACGACACCGAGACATCGACCGAAGGCGCCCGACTCTACCGGGAGGCGCGGGCCAGGGGAGTGCCGGTCTTCCTGCGCGGACAACACGCCGTGCATGGCTTCAGCGCTCCGGCCGTACGCGAGCTCATCGAACGCCATCGCTCCTGAGGCGGGACGCTCAAGTCTCACGGCGGACGGCCGCTCACAAGGGGTCGATTCATCTCCGGGGCTGGCAATGCAGCGCGTTTCATCCGGCATACGTCCACAGCTCATCGCGCCGGCCTTGACCGCAGAGCCGGCGCTGGACGATCTGCAGCGGCGCGGCCGCTGGCTGCAATTGTTGCTGCAGCGCAAGGTCGGTGCCAGGCCGGACCTGCTGGCCGCGGCCTGGGAGCCGCACGCCGGCCGCTTCCGCGTGCTGGTCCACCTGCCGGCCGATGAGCGGCCGGCGCAAACCGGCCCGCTGGACCCCGCAGCGCTGCCAGGGCTTGCCG
>CAYGQN010000498.1:0-2848 GCA_964351795.1 uncultured Gammaproteobacteria bacterium | reverse complement strand
TTCCTGTTGTGCTGTTTCGGCGGCGGCGGGCCGCTGCACGCCGATGCGCTGGCCGCGATACTCGGGATCCCGCGGGTGCTGATCCCGCCCAACCCGGGCGTGACCTCGGCCGCCGGCCTGCTGACCGCGGACCTGCGCTACGATCTCACCGTCACGTTCCTGAATGCCCTGGACAGCCTCGACGCCGGGGCACTGCGCGAGCGGCTGCACAGCGCCGATGCGCAGCTGCGCGGGCAACTGCACGAGGACGGCTGCGCCGCGGCCGACATCACCGTGCAATGGGCCGTGGACCTGCGCTATCGCGGCCAGGGCTACGAGCTGAAGGTGCCGCTTGAGGCGGCCTGGCTCGATGCGGACCTGCAGGCACGGCTGCGTGAGGGCTTCCACGCCGCGCACGAGGCCGAGTACGGCCACGCCTACGCCGATTACCCGGTGGACCTGGTGAACCTGCGCCTGACCGCCACCGGTGCGCTGCCGCACCTGCAGCGCCGCCAGGCGCAGGGCCGGTCGCTGGCCCAGGCGCGCGTGGCCGAGGTGCACACCGCGTTCGAGCACGATGGCGAGGTGGCCTGGCATGCCACGGCCGTCTACGAGCGGGAACGACTGCCGCTCGGGCAGGACATCCCCGGCCCGGCCATCGTGGTCCAGCAGGACTCCACCACCCTGGTGGGCCCGGGCGCCAGCTTCCGCCGCGACGGCGGCGACAACCTGTGGATCAACCGCCCATGAATGCCGACACCGACGCCGACACCGCCATCGATCCCATCACGGCCCGGGTCATCCAGGGCCGCCTCGACCAGATCGCGCTGGAGATGAGCCGCAAGCTCATCCGCATGGGCTTCTCGCCGGTCATCAAGGAAATGGAGGACATCGGCTGCGCCCTGTGCGATGCCGATGGCTGGCAGTTCGCCGAGGCCGACAACACGCCGCTGCAGCTCGGCCCGGCCCCGTACATCATCCAGGGGATCCTGCAACTCGCGCGCGAGCAGGGCCGGCCGCCACTGCCGGGCGACGTGTTCGTCCACAACGATCCCTACCTGGGCGCAAGCCATTCCCCCGACGTGGCCATCGTGGTGCCGGTGTTCGATGGCGAGCTGCTCATGGCCTGGACCTGTGCCGCCGCCCACCACATCGACATCGGGGCCTCCAAGCCGGGTACCTCGGTGCCGGACGCGGTGGACGCCTGGGCGGACGGGATCCGCCTGCGCGGCCTGCGCCTGCGCAGCGCCGGCGAGGACAACCTCGAACTGTGGCGCATGCTGGAGGACAACGTGCGCCTGCCGCGCCTGTTCATCGGTGATCTCAAGGCCCAGCTGGCGGCCGCCGAACTGGGCGCACGCCGCTTCCGGGAGCTGGTCGCGGACCTCGGCTACGCGCGCGTCAAGGCGGCCCAGGCCTGGTACGAGGATTACGCCGAGCGCCGGTTGCGCGCCGAAATCGCGGCAATACCGGACGGTGAGTACCACGCCGAGCGCGACATCGACGGCTTCGTCAACTCGCCCGATCCGCGGCACCGCAACCTGCACCTGGCCGTCACGCTGCGCGTGAAGGGCGACGCGCTGGAGGTGGACCTGACCGGCTGCGCCGACCAGCTCGACGACCTTGCCATCAACATGCCACTGCAGGGCACGGTCACCTGCTCGGTGCTCACCGCCGTGCGTTCCATCCTGCTCGACGAGGCGGTGTCCCACCGTATCCCGCAAAACCGTGGCCTGGTCCGGCCGGTGACCATCATCGCGCCGCCGGGTAGCATCGTGAATCCGAACTTCCCGGCGCCCAGCCTCTGCCGGGTGATGCCGGCCATCCACCTGACCGACACCGTGGTGCGGGCCTTCGCCGAGGTCGTGCCGGAGAAGTGCTGTGCCGGCTGCGGTTCCTGCTCGGTGTTCACCTTCTCAGGGTTCCGCGATGGCGAGCTGTGGGCGCACTTTGAAATCCACGAGGGGGCCTACGGAGCCCGCGCCGGCAAGGACGGCCTCGATGCCGCCGACACGCTGATGACCAACACCCGCTGCGCGCCCATCGAGGAAGTCGAGTCGACCGTGCCGATCCGCTGTGAACGCTGGGAGCTCAACGACGAGCCGCTGGGGCACGGCCGCTTCCGCGGCGGCCGCGGCGGCACGCGCCAGTACCGCTACCTCGCCGATACGCACCTGGCCTGCGAGGCCGAGGGCTGCGAGTTCTCGCCCTGGGGGATGCACGGCGGCGCCGAGGGCACACCGCTGCGGATCCGGCATGTGGATGCCGCCGGGCTTGCCACCGCGCTGCCCTCCAAGATCGCCATGCGTGCTGCCCGGGCCGGTGATGCCCTGGTGATCATCGGCGCGAACGGCGGCGGTTACGGCAACCCGCTGGACCGGGATCCGCAGGCCGTGCTGGAGGACTGGCTCGACGACCTGGTCAGCGATGCCGAGGTCGAGGCCGTGTACGGCGTGCGCATCGACCGGCCGTCGCGGCAGATCGATGCGCAGGCCACCGCGACATTGCGGCAGGGCCTGCGCGAGGCACAGGGCCGATGAGCGGCCCGGCACAGCCGGGCATCGACCCGGCCAGCGCTGAACTCGACGCGGCGACACTGCTGGAGCAGCGCGCCCTGGCGGCGCCGGAGTCGCCTTTCCTGTGGGTCGATGGCGAGCGCGCCAGCTATGGCGGGTTCAATGAACTCGCCAACCGCGTGGCTGCGGGCCTGGCCAGCCACGGCGTCACGCCGGGCGAGCAGGTGGCGGTGATGCTGCCCAATTGCATGGCGTTCGCCGCGACCTGGTTTGCGCTGATGAAGCTCGGCGCTGTCGAGGCGCCGCTGAACACCGAGTTCAAGGGCGCCGGCCTTGCCCACCTGCTGATGCTG
>CAYGQN010000497.1:0-2851 GCA_964351795.1 uncultured Gammaproteobacteria bacterium | reverse complement strand
CGACACCGCGGCACCGGCAACACCCGGGCCCGACAAGCGCCGTGCCATGGGCGACCGAGTCGCCCCTGCGGCGGCCTTCGACGCGCCCGTGCCGTTCGACGCCATCGACGCGCCCCGCCACGCGGCGCCCGACGCGCACGGCGGGCTGCACCGTTGGCGGGCGCGGATGCGCCACCACGATGCATCGCCGGCCCGGCGGCCGGCACTGGCCCGAATTGAGTAGATCGACCACGTGACGGTCGCCAACATCCCGGCATAATGGAAGCACGGCCGTGAGAGAACGCCCATGAGCAACAGCATGCACAACGCCAACCGCTTCAAGCTGGGCCTGTTCGGGCCCAACTGCAGCGGCGGCATGTCGGTGACGAAAGTGCCCGAGCGCTGGGACGGCACCTGGGAGAGCAACGCCCGCCTGGCCCGCATTGCCGACGAGGCTGGCATCGAATTCATCCTCTCGGTGGCGCGCTGGCTGGGCTACGGCGGCGACACCAACTTCCACGGCCATTCGCTGGACCCCATCGGCTACTGCAACGCCATGGCCGGCGTGACCTCGCGCACCACAGTGTTCGCCACCGTGCACACCGCCTTCACCCACCCGCTGGTGGCGGCCAAGCAGTTCGCCACCGCCGAGAACATCAGCGGCGGGCGCTTCGGCATCAACGTGGTGTGCGGCTTCAACCAGCCCGAGTACGAGATGTTCGGCGCCACCCTGCCCAAAGAGCACAGCGTGCGCTACGGCTACGGCGAGGAATGGCTGCAGATCATCCTGCGTGCCTGGCGCGAGAACCAGGCTTTCGACTACAAGGGCAAGTACTTCGACCTCGCCCACGTGATGAGCGAACCCAAGCCCCTGCACGGCATGCCGCCCATCATGAACGCCGCCGCCTCCGACGAGGGCCGCGCCTTCGCGGTGCGCAACGTGGACTTCCTGTTCACCCTGCTGTTCGACGTGGAAAAGGATGCCGCCACGGTGAAGAAGGTGGTGGAGGCCGGCCGCGCCGAGGGCCGCAACGTGCAGGTGTTCACCACCACGCACTGCGTGTGCCGGCCGACCACGAAAGAGGCCCAGGAGTACTACGACTACTACGCCGGCGAGATGGAAGACGCCGACGGCGTGGAGCGCCTGATGGAACTGCAGGGTCTGCATGCCAAGTCCTTCCCGCCGGAAACATTCACCATGTTCCGCAAGCGCTTCGCCGGCGGCCATGGCACCTACCCGGTGGTTGGCAGCCCGGACGACGTGGCCGACGAACTCGAGCGCATCGCCAATGCCGGCTTCGCCGGCTGCACCCTGTCCTTCGTGGACTACGCCGGTGAACTGGAGTACTTCGCCGCGGAAGTCCTGCCGCGCCTGGAGCGCAAGGGCCTGAGACTGCCACAGACCGCATGAGCCAGACCGCATGAGCATGGACGACAACAGCACCACCGGCACCGGCCGGCCCGTCACCAGCCGCCGCAGCGTGCTGCGCACCGCGGCCTCGCTGGGCATCACCGCGCTGGTCGGCGGCGCCCTGGTGCCCATGAGCCCGCGTGAGGCCTTCGCCGCCAGGGCGAAGCTGCGCACGCTGACCGAGGACGAGGCCGCCACCCTGGCCGCCGTTGCCGAGACCATCGTGCCCGGCGCCGCCGAGGCGGGGGTGGCCTTCTACGTGGACCACCATCTCACCGTGCCCTACGAGGAGAGCTTCCTGATGGCGCGCTACCTGGATGTGCCCGCCCCCTACATCGATTTCTACCGCCCGGCGCTGGCCGCCATGGACGCGCACGTTCGCGGCATCGCCGGCCGGCGCATGGATGCCATCGCCCGGGCCCAGCGCATGCACATGATCGAGCGCCTGCAGGCCGGCGAGGCCGAGGGCTGGCAGGGCCCGCCACCGCCGTATTTCTTCTTCGCCGTGCGCGGCGACGCCGTGGACGTCACCTGGGGCACCATGGAGGGCTTCGAGAAACTCGGCGTGCCCTACATGGCCCACATCGAGCCGCCCACGCCATGGTAAGCAAAGCCGCCAGCACGCAGGACTTCGACGCCGTCATCGTCGGCGCCGGCTCGGCCGGCTGCCTGTACGCGGCCAAGCTGGCCGAGGCCGGCCATCGCGTGCTGGTGCTGGAGGCCGGCCCGCCGTTTGAGACGAAAGACCTGGTGAGCTCCCACATCTGGTCCCGCCGCATCCGCTGGGCCGGGCCCAACGTGCCCTGCACCGGCGAGCAGCCCTACAGCTACGGCTTCAACAACGGCTGGGGCTATGGCGGTGCGGCCAACCATCACTACGGCGTGTGGCCGCGCCTGCACGAAGACGACTTCGAAATGAAAACCCGCTACGGCCGCGGGCTGGACTGGCCGCTGAGCTACGCCGAGCTGCGGCCCTTCTACGATCGCATCCAGATGGAAATCGGCCTGGCCGGCGACAACCGCGCCGAGGTGTGGCGGCCGCCGTCGGCGGACTACCCCATGCCGCCGCTGCCGCGCTTCCCGCAGGGCGAGATCATCTCGCGCGGCTTCGCGGCCCTCGACATGCGCGTGAGCCCGGCGCCCGTGGCCATCAACACCGTGCCCTGGCGCGGCCGCGCCGCCTGCCTGTACGACGGCTGGTGCGATGCCGGCTGCCCCATCGGCGCACTGGCCAACCCGCTGGTCACCTACAAGCGCGATGCCGAGGCCGCCGGCGCCACCTTCATGGCCAATGCCCGTGTGCTGCGCCTGCGCGCCGCCAGCGGCGAGCGCGTGGACGCGGTGGAATACGTGAACGCCAAGGGTGAGGTCATCCTGCAGCCGGCACGGCTGGTGGTGCTGGCCGCCGCGGTGGCCTACAACCCCGCCATCCTGCTGAACTCGGTCTCGAAGTTCCATCCG
>CAYGQN010000496.1:0-2852 GCA_964351795.1 uncultured Gammaproteobacteria bacterium | reverse complement strand
AGGCCTGGCCGGCGAGCCTTGCGTTCGCGCAATTGCAGGCGATGCTGCCCGGCGCCGGGACTGCAGCGCCCGGGCCGCTGGCGTCGGCCTTGCTCGCGGGCTTTGATCGGGGCCTGCTGGCCCTGCACCTGCAACCGCCGGCGGTGGCCCGCACTGCCGGCGAGTACCCGCTCGCCAGCGCTCTGGCGCGCTGGCAGGCCGGTGAGGGCACGCGCCTCACAACGCTGCTGCACACGCACGTGGAACTGGAGGGTGACCTCGCCCGCCGCCTTGTTGCGCTGCTCGATGGCCGCCACGACCGCGCAGCGCTGGTCGCGGCCCTGGCCGACGCTTCGCACACCATTGGTGATGACCGTGCCCGCCTGCGTCAGCGCATTGCTGCCGACCTCGACACCCGCCTCGATGCGCTGGCGGTCCTCGGCCTGCTCCAGGCCTGACTGACCTTGGCCAGTCCGACGAGGTGGTCACAGCCGGCGAGGGTGGCCTGCATCGCCGGGCGCGGACCGTGCCGGCCTGCGCTACGGGTTTGCCGGCCCGCCCGGCAGTCAACGCCGGCTGCGATCGCCGGCCATCCCGCAGGCAGGGCCGGGCCGATGCCGGCGGCGGCTTTCGTGGTCCATCGCCGACGCGCATAATCCTTGGCCGGCAGCGAAGAGGAGACTGCAGATGGCCTCGACGAATGTCGCCGCCTTCGACGACTGGATCCGCGGGGAATTCCGCGCCATCAACAGCGATCTGGAAGCGCGTTACTTCCAGGCCCGCTCGCTCACCGCAGTGGCCGACATCGGTGCCGCGGACAAGCAACGCCTGGTCGCGGCCGGCAATGCCCACATCGTGAAGCTGCTGAACGAGGGCAACACCGACGAGGGCGAAGACCAGGCCTACGATCTGCTCGGCGCGGTGGGCCTGTTCATGGCCGCCTGCCGCCGCCACGAGATCACCGAGCCCTCGCGCGAGACCACCTCGCCACTGACCGAGGCCTCGGCGCTGGCCCTGCACCTGGCCACCAGCCTGGGCGTGTCGCCGCGCTTCGCCACTGCGCACCTGACCACGCACAACCGCGCCCGTGACGGGGTCTACCGCACCTTCACGGATCTGCCGGACGAACAGCTGTTCCTGGATTACAACTGCATGGGCGTGTTCTGCTACATGCGGGCCGCCGATGCCCTGCGTCGCATCCTGCCACTGGGCGTGTCGCACCCGCTCAGCTTCCACCTGCTGGAGGATGCGCGCCGCGCCCTGGAGGACGTGGCCGGCTGGAACGATCGCCTGTTCGCGGAGCTGGACCCGGAGCGCTTCTTCTACTGCGTGCGGCCCTACTACAAGCCGTATCGCGTCGGGCCGAACATCTACCGCGGCGCCAACGCCGGGGATTTCGCCGGCATCAACGTGATCGACCTGCTGCTCGGCCTGTGCTCGGCGGACAACCCCTCGTATTCCCAGATCCTGATCGACAAGTTCCTGTTCATGGCGCCCGATGAACGGGAAATCCTGAAAGACACCATGCGCCGGCGCAGCCTGTTGTCGCATTTCCTTCAGGCCCGGGAGCGAGCGGCCGGCAGCCACTGGTACCAGCGCAATCTCGGCGCCTTCCTGGCGGTGGTGGATGCGCACGGTCACACCGCCCGCCAGCATCACGATTACCTGGTCGAGCGGTTCATCGCCCAGCAGGCCAGCGACGTGCCCGAGGAGGGCCTGCAGAACCTCACCGCCAGCGGTCCGCCGCTGCCGGTGCTGATGGCCTCGCTGGAGAAGCTGCGCGACCTGCGCCTGGCGGCGGAGCGCGACGACATCCCCTCGCGCTACCGGGATCTCCGCCTGCTGCGCGAGAGCCTGGCATGAGCGCGGCCGGCACCGAGGCCCTGCGCGAGCGCTTCCACCTGCCGGCGGGCGCCTACTGGCTGAATCATTCGGTGGGTTGCCAGCCGCGCGGCACGGCCGGCGTGTTCGAGCGCGAGGCGCTGGCGCCCTGGCGTGCCGAAGGCGAGGCCTGGGAACACTGGCTGGGCTGCATCCAGGCCTTCAACACGCTGGTGGCGCAACTCATCGGCAGCCGCGCCGAGTTGATCTGCCCGCAGGTGAACCTGTCCTCCGCGCTGGCCAAGATCCTGCCGGCGCTGCCCGCGCGCGCCGATCGGCCGGTGCTGCTGCTGTCCCGCGAGGACTGGCCCTCGCTCGGCTTCGTCCTGCAGCGCTTCGCCGCGCAGCGGGGTCTCACGATGCGCTACCTGCCCGCCGGGCAGGACCCGGCCGATGCCGCCACCTGGGCGGCCGCGCTCACTGACGACGTGCACCTGGCGCTGCTCACCCACGTGCAGTCCACCAACGGCCGGCGCCTGCCGGTGGCCGACATCACCGGCCTGTGTCGGGCGCGGGCGGTCTGGTCGGTGGTGGACGTGGCGCAGTCGGCCGGCGTGATACCCATCGATGTCGGCCAGTGGCAGGCGGATTTCGTGCTCGGCTCCTGCGTCAAATGGCTGTGCGGCGGGCCCGGCGCCGGCTGGCTGGCGGTGGACGCGGCCGCCTGCGCACAGTGCGAGCCGAGCGACGTGGGCTGGTTCTCCCATGCCGACCCCTTCGAGTTCCGCATCGAGGACTTCCGCTACGCCGAGGGCGCGGCGCGCTTCTGGGGCGGCACGCCCTCGGTGTGGCCCTGCATCGTCGCCGCCGAGGGCCTGCGCACGCTGCTGGACATCGGCATCGACACCGTGGCCGCGCACAACCGGCGGTTGACCGAGGCGCTGATCGCGGTGCTGCCGGCCGGCACCCTGGCGTGCCCGGCGGACAGCGACCGCCGCGGGGGTACGCTGGTGGTCGACCTCGGCGACAATGCCGCTGCCGCGGCGCGATTG
>CAYGQN010000495.1:235-2865 GCA_964351795.1 uncultured Gammaproteobacteria bacterium | reverse complement strand
CCACGTGGCCATCATCATGGATGGCAATGGTCGCTGGGCGAAGCGTCGCGGCCTGCCGCGGGTCGCTGGCCACCGGGCCGGGGTGGAAGCGGTTCGGGGGGTGGTGCGCAACTGTGCCCGCGTCGGCGTTGACGTACTCACCCTGTTCGCCTTCAGCACCGAGAACTGGCAGCGACCGGCCAAGGAGGTCGGCCTGCTGATGGACCTGTTCGTCACGGCCCTGCAGCAGGAGGGCCGGCGTCTGCACGCCAACAACGTCTGTCTGCGGGTGATCGGTGATCGCAGCGCATTCGCCGACAAGCTCCGGGCGGCCATCGACCGCGTTGAAACCCGGACCCGCGACAACACCGGCCTGACCCTGGTGGTGGCGGCCAACTACGGCGGCCGCTGGGACATCGCCAACGCCGCGCGGCGCCTTGCACGGGAGGTGGCGGCCGGTCAGCGGGACCCGGACAGCATCGACGTCGACACCCTGGCCGGCGAACTGAGCCTGGCCGACCTGCCCGAGCCGGACCTGTTCATCCGCTCCGGTGGCGAACAGCGCATCAGCAATTTCCTGCTGTGGCAGCTGGCCTACACCGAGTTCTATTTCACCGAATGCCTGTGGCCGGAGTTCGGCGACGAGGAATTCGAGGCGGCGATGGCCAGCTATCAACGTCGCCAGCGCCGCTTCGGCAAGACGGGCGAGCAGGTCAGCCCCGACATCAAGGTTGGCTGAGGTGGCCGCCTGCCGCGACCGACAGCCCGTGTCCGCGGCCTGATTCATGGCATCGGAACTGCTGCGCCGCGTCGGCACCGCCGCGGTTCTCGTGCCGGCATTGCTGGCCGCGGTGTTCATGCTGGAAACGCCGGCGCTGGCGCTCGTGCTGGGCGTCCTGGTGCTGCTGGCGGGCATGGAATGGCCGCGGCTGGCGGGCTGGTCGCGGCCGGCGGCGTGTTACCTGATTGCCGCGCTCCTGCTGGCCGGGATGCTCCTGGTTGGCGGGCCCTTGGCCGCTACCGGCGTCCCGCTCGCCCTGGCAGCCCTGGCCATTGGCTGGTGGCTGCTGGCGCTGGTGCTCATAGTGCGCTTCGAGCGGGGCGCCGACAGCGCCCCCGGTGGCCTGGCGGCAGGCGCCGTCGGCCTGCTGGTGCTGCTCCCGACGTGGTCCTCGCTGCTCCTCCTGCATCGCCATCCCGCGCACGGTCCTTTCCTGTTGCTGGGGCTGTTCATCATCGTCTGGACGGCGGACACGGGTGCCTATTTCGCCGGCCGGCGCTGGGGCCGGCGCCGACTGGCCGCCCGGGTCAGCCCGGGCAAGACGCGGGAGGGCTGCTACGGGGCCCTGGCGCTGGTTGTCGGCCTGACCGCAGGCATGGCGCTGGTGGGAGGGCTGTCGCCGGGCCGGACGGTCGCCATCACTGCGCTTGCCGCGGTGACAGTGATATTCTCCATCATCGGTGACTTGTTCGAGAGCCTGATGAAGCGCCAACGCAATCTCAAGGACAGCGGCAGCCTGCTACCCGGGCACGGCGGCGTGCTGGACCGCATCGACAGCCTCACGGCCGCCGCACCGGTCTATGCGCTCGGCCTCAGCGCCATCGCGGAGGCCGCATGATCGGCGTCACCATCCTCGGCTCCACCGGCACCATCGGCGTCAATACACTGGACGTCATCAGCCGCAACCCGGAGCGCTTCCACGTGGTCGCCCTGACGGCCAACCGCAATGTCGAGCTCATGGCCGAGCAGGTCCGGCGCTGGCAGCCGCTGTACGCGGTCATGGCCGACGAGGCCGCGGCCGCCGGCCTGCGCGAGGCGCTTGCCGGCGCGGCGGCCGGGCGCACGCAGATCCTGTCCGGCGCCCACGCGGTGGCCGACGTGGCCGCATTGCCCGCGGCAGACCAGGTCATGGCCGGCATCGTCGGTGCCGCGGGCCTGCTGCCGTCGCTGGCCGCCGCCCGGGCCGGCAAGCGCGTGCTGCTGGCCAACAAGGAGGCACTGGTGATGTCCGGGCAGCTGTTCATGGACGCCGTGAGCAGCGCCGGCGCCGAACTGCTGCCCATCGACAGCGAGCACAACGCCATATTCCAGTGCATGCCCGGGCGCAGCGGCGCCCTGGATGCCCTCGGGGTACGCCGGATCCTGCTCACCGCATCGGGCGGGCCGTTCCGGGAGATGCCCCTGGAGGCCTTCGATACCATCACCCCGGAGCAGGCCGTGGCCCATCCCAACTGGGTGATGGGCCGCAAGATTTCGGTGGATTCGGCCACCATGATGAACAAGGGCCTGGAACTCATCGAGGCCTGCTGGCTCTTCGATACCGACATTGCGCACATCGATGTCGTGCTGCACCGCCAGAGCGTCATCCACTCGATGGTCGAGTACAGTGACGGCTCGGTGCTGGCGCAGATGGGCAACCCCGACATGCGCACACCGATAGCCCACGCGATGGCCTGGCCCGAGCGCATCGATGCCGGCGTCGAGAGTCTGGACCTGTTCAGTATCGCCCGCCTGGATTTCCAGGCCCCGGACGAGGCGCGCTTTCCCTGCCTGGGCCTGGCGCGCGAGGCCATGCGTCGCGGGGGCACGGCCACGGCCGTGCTCAACGCCGCCAACGAGGTGGCAGTGGAGGCTTTCCTCAACCGGGCGA
>CAYGQN010000495.1:0-225 GCA_964351795.1 uncultured Gammaproteobacteria bacterium | reverse complement strand
ACGCTTTACCGATATCCCGGTGCTGGTGGAATCGGCACTGGACAGCGTGGCGGCGATGCCCGCGGATTCGCTGGAGATCGTGCTCGAGGCCGACCGGGCGGCCCGCGCCGCGGTTCACGAACGTATTCCCGTGATGGTGACCTGATGGACTTCCTGCAATCGGTGCTGGCCTTTGTCCTGGCCCTTGGTGTGCTCATCACGGTTCACGAGTACGGGCATTACTGG
>CAYGQN010000494.1:0-2866 GCA_964351795.1 uncultured Gammaproteobacteria bacterium | reverse complement strand
GGAGGAACACCTGCTCACCGGCGAACTGGAACCCACCAACGAAGCCTATGCCATCGCCAAGATCGCCGGCATCAAGATGTGTGCGTCCTACAATCGCCAGTACGGCACCAACTTCCTGTCCGTGATGCCAACCAACCTGTACGGCCCGGGGGACAACTACGACCTGCAGACCTCGCACGTGCTGCCGGCACTCATTCGCAAGATGCACGAGGCGAAGCTGGCGGGCGCCGACAGCGTGGAGATCTGGGGCACCGGAAACCCGCGCCGGGAGTTCCTGTACAGCGATGACCTGGCCAATGCCTGCGTTTTCCTGATGCAGCGCATGGATGCGGCCGATGTGGGTGAGATCATCAACATCGGTGTTGGTCGCGACATCAGTATCGCCGAGCTGGCCGGTCTGGTCGCCGAGGTCGTGGGGTTCACCGGACAGCTGCGCTTCAACACCGACCATCCGGACGGTACGCCGCGAAAACTGCTTGATGTGGACAGGCTGCGCGAACTTGGCTGGGAAGCCCGGACCAGCCTGCGCGACGGCATCACCCGCACCTATCGCGACTGGGTGGATTCGGCCGCATCGACCTCATGAAGCCGACTCCGTCAGGCCCCCGCGGCCCGGGCAGCCGGGCCGCCGGACACTGCCTGCGGCGATATGTTCGTACCGGCTCCGGCCCGGCCGCTGCGCTGGCCCGGCGCCCCGCTGCAACAGCGAGGCCGGCAGTGCGCAATGCCAGTCGCGCTTGCCCGTGGGTTGGTGGCAGTGGCCGGCAACGCTTCCCGGATGCACCTGCTCGTGCGGTCGGCACATGGCCCGGCGTGGGCAGCGATTCCAGATGATTGTGTGGCTCGCGTCCTATCCCCGGTCCGGGGCCGACCTGCTGGCCGATGTCATCAAGCAGGCCCTGCGACTGCGGGTCTACAACATCGACTCCTGGCCGGAGCCCTGCCCTGGTGGGGACGTCAACCGGCGCAGCCGGGATCGGACTGTGATTGCCGGTGCTGCGCGTGAGCGGTTTCTTGCCAGCGCCGGGCGTCGCCGTCGGTACACGCTTGTCCGTACCCACGGCCTGCCCAGCGACAACAGCAGGGCGATCTACGTGGTCAGGGACGGGCGTGCCGTTGTCGGGGATTACCATCGCCAGCTCTTGCGTCAGCCGTCGCTGAATCCGCCGGAGCTGCTCGATGTATTGCTGGGTGCCGTGCCCTTCGGTGGCTGGAGTGCGCATGTGCAAGCCTGGGATCCCCGGCGGCGCCCCGAGACCCTGCTGCTGCGGTACGAAGACCTGCTCGCCGACAGCACCCGCGCCGTGGCTGCCGTGGCGCGCTTCCTGGGGCGCGACGAGCCTGCTGCCGGCAATGCTGAACGTCGGGATGGCGACACCGGGCCGGCGGACAGCGCCGGCTGCGCGACTGGGTTATCCGCCGGGCAGGAGGCGTTGTTCGACCTCATTCACGGGCCGACGCAGAGAAAGCTCGGGTACGCGTCGGCACCGATCGCGCCGGGCCCGGCCGAAGCGGCTGAATCACTGCGGGCCGTGCAGCACCGGCTTGGCACCTTGCACGAAGCCTGGTACCAGAGCGCGCAGGGCTGGCGCGAGTATGCACTCCAGCTTCGCGACCTGGTGGAAACACCGTCCACCGAGTCGGCGGACGCGACGAACGCGGCCGCGCCCTCAACCGCCGGCCGCCACTCGATTGCCGGTGCCGTGCGCGCCGTCCGCCGGCGTCTCTCCCGGGCGGAGTTGCTCGCGGGGGAGGCGCGGCGACGGATGCTGGCGTATTGGCCCAGGCGTAACTGGGGCAATGGCCTGGTGCCGGCGCAATACCGGTTCATTCCGCCACAGGAACAGGCCATCGACGACGGCTTGGGCATTGCCGTGTTCGCGTTCACCCGGGGGCATCTCGCCGAGAGTATCCTGACGAGCCTGGGTCATCAGGGTGTACTGCCTCACGTGCATGTGTTCATGGATGGGGACCAGGGGAAACCGGCGTTGCGACACAAGCTCGATGCCGTCGAGGCCTCGCTGTGCAGGTTTCCCGTCGCCCGGATTCACAGGAACCGTGGCAACCAGGGGTTTCGCAAGCTCATCCTGCACGCAATGGCCTTCATGCAGGAGCGCTATGACAGGCTCGTGTTCCTGGAGGACGATTGTTTTCCCACGCGCCGGTGCATCCAGGTGTTTCTTGCCGAATTGCAGGCAGTGGAGCAGGACAGCGAGGTGTTCTCGGTCTACGGACATCCCTTCGGGGTTCCGGGTGAGGGGCGGTTCGCGCGCTTCCAGGGCTGGGGCTGGGCAACCCATGCCAGCAAGCTGAAACCAATCCGGGAAGAGCTTGCACGGCTGTATCAATTGCCGGAAGAGGAGTATCTCGCCTATGTTCGCGAGGTGCTCACGCCGGAGATCGAACAACGAATCGACCTGACCCCGGGCCGGCAACCGACTGCAACCTTGCGGCATTTCTTCGCCTGGGACGAGACCCTTTGCCTGATTACCGCACTGCGCGGCATGGTTCACCAGTGTGCGGCCGAGCGCATCATCTACAACTGCGGTGCCTCGAACGATTCCACGCATTTCCAGAACATCGACCACTTCCGGCGCCCGCCGTTCAACATGATCGACCCGACAGAGGCCTGGGGGTATTTCTAGGCCGATGGACCGGCCGTTGCCAGCGACGTGCTCCCGCGCGGTGGAATCGCTGCCCGAGGTGGCAGCAGGCCAACAGGTCCCGGATTCGAGGTTTGCCTGGTGAGCGGAATCAGCGTCATAACGGCGACCCTGAACTCCGCCCGCTACCTGCCACGCCTGATGGCCCCCCTGCCGAAGGACGTGGAGCAGGTGGTGGTCGATGGGGGATCCGACGACGCGAC
>CAYGQN010000493.1:0-2866 GCA_964351795.1 uncultured Gammaproteobacteria bacterium | reverse complement strand
CACCGAGCTGGACGAGCCCGCCCCCAGCCCCTGGTACCACCGCGAGCGGGCCATGCGCGGGCTGCCGGACTCGGCCCTTTCTCGGCTGGATGGCTGGGCCGGCCCCGGCGCCCTGTGGCTGCGGGCAACGGCACCCATCGACGGCGACGATGCCCGCGCCATGGCCGGGCTGGCCGCGCAGGCACTGGCGGCCGAGGGTTTCGACCCGCTGCTGGAATTCGAACTCGGCTGGCGCTCGGCCACCCTGCACGCGCACCTGGGCTTCGACCCGGCCGCCGGCGACGCCGACCGCGCACTGCGCGCGGCCACGGCCGCCATCGCCGCCCTGCAGGCGGCCGGCTATCCCGTCAGCGATTGCTCGCCGGAATTGCTGCCCGCCGCCGGGCAGGCGCACCGGGGCAGCGGCCTGGCCACGCTCAACGCCCGTCTGCGCGACATTCTCGACCCCGCCGGCGTACTCGTGCCACGTGATGACGGCCAGGTCTGAGGGACTTTACCGAGCCCGGCGCCGCGCAACATCCGGCAGCCGCAGCGGACGCGCCTGAGCGCGCGTGCCGCACCGGATGCACACCTGCATCCCCTGACCCGAAAGCGCGGCCACAGTAAAGCGATGCGCGCTGCGCGGGAGACGGTGCGACGCGACGACCCCCGCTGCCGCGCACGGCCCGGCAGCGGGACCGGTACAGGTGCCTAGTCCACCGCGGCGCTGCGCAGCCGGGTGAGCATGGCCCGGGCGGTGTCCTCGCCGGCGAAGGGCTTGCCCGTATCCAGGGCCGCTTCCAGCTCTTCGCGGGCCTGGTCATGCCGGCCGAGCTTCATCAGCGCAACGCTGATGTGGTAGCGGATCTCGGGGCTGGTGGAAGACCGTGCGAACGCCTCCCGCAACAGCGCCAGGCCCTCGGCGGGCTTGCCGCTCTCGGTGAGGATCCAGCCGTAGGTATCGATGACGGCCGGATCCTCGGGCGCCTGTTCGTAGGCCAGCTTGATCGTGGGCAACGCCCGCTTGTCGCCCTGCATCTGGTACAGCGAGGCGAGGTTGTTCAGCAGCAGCACGTCTTCGAAGCCCGCCTCGCGGATCCCCTCGTAGACGCGCCTTGCGGCATCCCACTGCTGGCGATTGAGCAGCGCATGCGCGTACATGCGCCGCGTGCCGATGTCCTTCGGGTGTTCGCTTATCCACTGCCTGACGAGCTGCTCGGCCGGGCTGAAATCATCAGCGATGATGCGAGCGCGGAACAGTGTGCGGACACTGGCCGGGTTGGGGCTGATCTCGAACGCCCGGGCGTAGTTGACGATGGCCTCGTCGAAACGTTCGTAGGCCATCAGCCAGTCGCCCTCGGCCACGAGCACGGACGGCATCTCGCCATGGGTTTCCTTGAGCTCGTCCAGCAGCGCGCGCGCCTGCTCGAAATCCCGCAGCTCCAGCAGCACGCCCACCAGGGCCGTGCCGACCTCGCGGTTGGCCGGGCTTGCCTGGCGGGCCTTGGTCAGCGCCCACAGGGCGCCATTGCCATCGCCGAGGCGCTGCTGCAGGCGCGAGGCGCGCAGGAGCACGTCAGTGTCGAACTCGGCTTTTTCCACGGCCCGGCGCACGTGGACCCGCGCCTGGCCGGCATCGCCGGTGTCGGCGTATACCTCGGCCACCGCCAGCGAGGCCTCGGGGCGCTCGGGAAAGTTCTTCTCCAGCTCATAGGCGCCGGCCTGCAGGGTCGCCGCCTCGGCACCGCGCGCGCGCAGTGCCCGCAGCTTCGCCAGGTGGGCCTTGAAATTGCCGGGCTCGGTTTCCAGCACGCGGCCGATGCGTTCCTCGGCCTCGCTGTACTCGCCCTGGCCGATGAGCAGGTCGGCCAGCTCCAGGCCGGCCTCCACGTGGAAGGGATGCTCCTCCAGCAGCGAGCGATAACGTGTTTCCGCACGCGGCATGTGCCCTTCCATGAGCTCGAGCCGCGCCAGGTTCAGCTTGGGCAGGATGAGCTGTGCGTCGAGCAGGCTGGCCTTGTCGATGTAACGCCGCGCCGCCGCCGTGTCGCCGGCGGCCAGCGCAATGGCGCCGGCCATGTTGTGCAGCTGGGCATTGTCCGGGGCCAGCTTCAGCAGCGCCTCGATCTCCTCACGGGCGTCGGGCGTGCGGCCGATCTTGACGTACACGCGGGCAAGCTGGGCCCGGGCCTCGCCGAAATCCGGGAAGCGCTCCACCAGCCGCTCGAGGTCCGCCACAGCCTGCCTGGCGCGGCCGGCGTCCAGCCGGCTCATGGCCAGGCGCACGCCTAGGCCGGCGGCATCGGGGGCGAGTTGCAGGGCCGCCTCGTAGTGCTGCTCGGCCATCTTGAAGTCGCCGCGGGCACGGTATGCTTCGGCCAGCAATGACAGGGTGGTGGGATCGTTCGGCGGCTCCTCGCCCGGGCGGGCGCGGAACAGGCGGATGACGTTGTCCCACTCCTGCTTCTCCAGGTAGGCCGAAGCCAGGTAGCGTTTGGCCCCCGGGTGGCCGGAACGCACGTTCAGGAAGGCCTGCAGGTGGGTGATGGCCTCGTCATAGTTGCCCTCGAAGTAGGCGACCACGCCGAGCATGAGCTTGGTGTTGGGCACCTTGGCGCGGTAGTCCTCCTTGATCTGGCGGATGCTGTCGGCCCGTTCGCGCAGCATCTGCCGGGCTTCCTCCTGCTTGCCTTCGCGGAACATGATGAGCGTGCGCAGGTAGGTGGCCTCCAGGCTGTCGGCCTGCAGCCCGCGTGCCTTGTCGAGGTCGGCCTTGGCAGCGTCCACCCGGCCGATTTCCATCCACATGGCGGCACGGGCGGTCAGGGCGCGCACCGACACCGGCCGCAGCTCCAGCACCCGCTCGAAAGCCTTCGCGGCCTGTTCG
>CAYGQN010000492.1:0-2871 GCA_964351795.1 uncultured Gammaproteobacteria bacterium | reverse complement strand
GAACGGGCACTGGGGCATTCGCGGCTGAAGCCGCTCCTACGGGAGGTGGAACGGGTGCCGCGGCAGGCGAGCGAAGACGCAGCGCGGAACCCGGCAGGGCGCGGCGGGGGCCCGGCCCGCGCGCCTGCGGGCGCGAGCGCAGCAGGAGCGAGCACGCGAACGCCGGTAGCGAGCGCGCCATGGACGGCGCGCGAGCGGTAGCGGGGCGGGCCTCCGCCGCGACACCCACTCGAGACCACGGCAACACGAGCGAAGCCACCCCACCCAACGCCAGCGCTATCGCGGCTGAAGCCGCTCCTACGGGGGGTGGAACGGGCACTGGGGCATTCGCGGCTGAAGCCGCTCCTACGGGAGGTGGAACGGGCGCCGCGGCATTCGCGGCTGAAGCCGCTCCTGCGGGAAGCCGGGATCCGACGTCACCTGGACTTCAACTCCGAAAACGTGGAATCGAACCGCCAGGCAATGATCAGACGCTCTAGCACCCCGCATTTCAGCGATGAACCAAAAAAAACGGCCGCCCGGAGGCGGCCGTGAAACAGTGTGATTGACTCGGTATTGATTGCTGGCGCGAGCGCTCAGAAATCGTAGCTGAGCTCCATACCCCAGGTGCGCGGCATGGACCGGAACGTCGCCGCGGTGATGGGCAGGCCCAGCACGTTGCCCGGCGCGAAAATCGGCACCACGTCCTCGGCGAAGATCTTGTTGGTCAGGTTCTTGCCCCAGACCGACAGCGTCCAGCCGTTGTCACTTTCCAGCGCGATGCGCGCATCGAGCAGGTTCAGGGCTTCGCGCTTCCAGTCCGGCACGTTGCGGGCTTCGAAGAACTGCGTACCGCGATGCTCGTACTGCAGGTTGCTGACCAGCGTCATTCCGGTCTGACCGAAGATCTCCGGCAGCGCCCAGAAGTGGGTGGCGTTGATGACCGCCGTGAACTCCGGCACGAACGGTGCGCGATTGCCCACGGTCTCGGGCTGGTCGGCAAACTTCTTGACCTCGGCATCGATGTAGGCGAAGCCACCGCCAACCTGGAAGTTGTCGGTGATCTGCGCCTCGGCATCCATTTCAAACCCGAGCACCTCCACTTCATCGATGACCAGCACCGCGTTGAGGGTACCGGCCGGCACGAAGTTGAACTGCTGGGCGTTCTCCTTGTCGGTGTAGAACACGGCGGCATTGACGTTCAGCCGTCGGTCGAGGAAGCGCCCCTTGAAACCGAGTTCGAAGTTGTCGTCCACGGCCGCGCCGAACTCGTTCGGCGCCACGCCGGCAGAGATGAGCTCGGTCTGGGCGCCGTTGAAGCCACCGGCCTGGAAGCCGCGCGAATAGCCGCCGAACACGGTCAGATCATCGGTGGGCTTCCACGCCAGTTTCACTGCGGGCTGGAACTCGTCGAAGCTGTCCTGGCGTTCCTGCAGGAAGAACGGCGACAGCGGCGAGTTGTCGATGGTTTCCTTGTCCTCGTGGTCGTAGCGGCCGGCCAGGGTGAGTTCCAGCGAGTCGGTGATGTCGTAGTTCAGCGAGAAGAAGATGGCCCAGGCCTCGGTGAACACGTTGTCCGACTGCATGCTCGTGGTGGCGTTGGCATCGCCCGGCGGACGCGGCCGGAACGCCGGCAGCACGAAACCACCCGGGTCGATACCGATGGCCGCGTGCAGGTTGGGCGCATTCTCGATATCCACGTAGTAGGCGCCAAGCATGTAGCGCAGGCGCTTGTCCTCGGGGGAGGTGAAGCGGATCTCCTGGCTCCAGGCCTCGTGCGAGACGGCATTGAACTGCGTGGTGTCCTGGGTCGGGTAGTACGGAAAATCGTCCGTGGTGAACACGTCCAGGGTGTCATCGTAGGTGGTGACGCTGGTGAAGGTGCCGAAGGGGGCTTCGTAGTCGAGCTTCAGGGCGTAGGACGCCTTCTCCTGCCGGGCCTCCGAGGCCACGTTGCGCACGAAGGGGATGTCCTCGACCTTGTTGATGTCGGTCACCGCGCCCTGCGGGCTGGTCTGGAAGGCCGGGAAGGCCGACTGCGGCGAGAATGCCGTGGCACCGGCTTCCAGGTCGGTGGCCGTGGCCCGGAAATCCACCGTGAAATTGGTGTTCTTCGGCTCCCAGATGACACGCGCGCGGCCGACCAGTTCGTTCATCGGGTCCATGGTGTCGCCGCGGGTGATGTTCTTGTAGAAGCCGTCGCGATCCCGGAAGGAGCCGGAGAACTGCACCCACAGTTCATCATCGATGAGCGCGCCGCCGGCGGACAGCCTGGCGCGGGCGTGGTTGTAGTTGCCGTAGCCGAGGGTGACGCTGCGCCGCCATTCGTTCTCCGGCCGGCGGGTCTGGATGACAATGGCACCGCCGATGGCGTTACGGCCGTAAAGGTAGCCCTGCGGGCCCTTCAGGATTTCGATCTGCTCGATGTCGAACAGTTCACCGTTGAACTGCGTTCGCCCGGTCATCAGCACGCCGTCGACCACCACTGCCACCGGGGTTTCGGTGTTACGGGTCTGGGCGGTACCGCGAATGGTGATCAGCGCCTCGCCGGGGTGGTTGCTGTCGCTGAGCACCACGCCGGGGGTCATCTCGATGAAGTCGGCCGGACGGGTGATGCGTGAACGCTCGATGTCCGATGCCGAAAAGGCCGTGATGGCGGCCGGTACGTCCTGCAGCGATTCGGCGCGCTTGGTGGCGGTCACCACCACTTCCTCCAGGGCGGCGCCCTGCGCTGCCGCGCCGCTGCTCCACACCGCGGCCGCCAACAGCGAGGCCATTGCCTCCGCCAGCGGGCGTCGGCGACGCTCCGCGAATTTCCTTAGTCCAGACATGGTATTCCTCCGGTTTCCCCGATTCGCCGAGAGGAGCCCTCCCCCTCTCAAGCGCATGCAA
>CAYGQN010000491.1:0-2890 GCA_964351795.1 uncultured Gammaproteobacteria bacterium | reverse complement strand
GCGCCATGGAGGGCGCGCGAGCGTTAGCGGGGCGGGTCACCGCCGCGACACCCACACCAAACCACGGCAACCGGAACGAAGCCGCCATCGTGACACCCACCAACAACAACGGCACTCAGAGCGAAGCCGGCGAGCGCGACCCTGGCGCTATCGCGGCTGAAGCCGCTCCTGCGAGAACTCGACACGTGCGGGGGATTCGCGGCTGAAGCCGCTCCTGCGGCAGGTGAACACCGGCGCCGCGGCCCAACGCAGGATGTCAGGCACCTACAGCAGGAACACCACCCCGATGGCCGTCCCGAGCGACAGCAACAGCCCCGGCAGGATCACACGCCGAAGCGATGGCGCACCGGCCACCAGCACAATGCCGCCTTTCACCAGCGTGTTGGAAGCCGCGGCGAGCACCACCGCCCGCGCCGCCACCCGCAGGTCCAGGCCATCCTCGCCGCGGCTGAGTTCGGCCATGGACAGCGTGATCGCGTCCACGTCCGCGAGGCCGGAAGCAATCGCCGACACGTACACCCCTGCATCCCCGAAATGCAGCTGTGCGATGTTGGTCACCACCAGTATCACCATGTACAGCGCACCGAAAGTCAGCGCCGGCGCAAGATCGAAGGGATTGCGGAAGCCCTCGTCCTCCGGACCGTCCGCATTGCGCTGCGCAAAGTACAGGTATACGCAGTAGAGCACGCTGACCAGGGCCGCGGCCGTCAACGGCAGCCACACCACCCGCAGCAGGGCCCGGTTGACCACCGCCACCTCCACCAGCACGCGCAGGAACATCATCGTCCAGGCCAGCAGGATGGCCAGCGCGAAAGGTCGTGCCAGCTGCGCCTTGCCGCGACTGTGCTGGGCGAACGTCAGCGTCACCGCCGTGCTGGAGGCCAGGCCGCCCAGCAGCCCGGTCAGCCCTACACCACGCTGCGTGCCAACGGTCTTGATGAGCACGTAGCCGAGAAAGCTCATGCCGGAGATCAACACCACCATCAACCACACGTTCCAGGGCACCAGCACATCGAAGGGCGGGCCGGCCAGCGGCTCGCGCGGCAGCACCGGCAGTATCACCAGGGTCAGGACCGCGAAGGTGAGGCTGGCGCGGACGTCCTCCTCGGTGATGCGGTTGGCCAGGTGGCTGAGCTGCAGCTTCAGCGCCAGCATCACTGTTGTGGTCACGGCCAGTGCCGCGGCCAGGGCGAGCTCGTCGTGAAAACACAGCGCACCGGCAAGAAACACGATGAGCGCCGCCACCTCGGAGGTGATGCCGAGTTGCCCCCGACTGGCCGACTCCCGGTAGGAAACCACCATCAGCACTCCGAACACGAGGACCACGGCCGCCAGCAGCAGCGTCTGGGCCATCAGCGTGCTGACCATCGCCGCCACGCCGCCGAGCAGGGCCACCAGGGCATAGGTGCGCGCACCAGCGAAGTCCCCGGGGCCATCGCCACGCTTGCGCAGGGACACGTATTCGCGCTGCAGGCCCACCAGCAGGCCGAGCAGCAGCGCCGCCCCGAAGCGGTAGAACAACTCCAGCGTACTGACCTGCGGATCCACGCCCTTCCCCTGCCTGTCGGGATCGGTATCAGGACACTCTAGTCCCCGGCACGAACCGGGTCCTGCCCCGGATCAACCCGGCGTTCGAACGTTCAATTTGCCCCTAGCGCGCATCGGCCGCGGCCGGCGCGTCGGCGGGATCGTCCCCGGCCAGGATGACCCGCGAGCGTGGCAGGCACTGCGGGTATTGGCGCTGCAGGAAGTCGATGAGCTGCTCGCGCAGGGCCACGCGCAGGTCCCAGGCGCGGCCGGCATCGGAGGCACTCACCAGGCCGCGCAATTGCACGCTGTGCTCACCGGCATCGGTGACCTGCAGCACGCACACGCGCCCGTCCCACAGCTCATGCGCGCGGACCAGGCGCTCGAATTCCTCGCGCACGGCCTGTACCGGCACAGTGTAATCGGCATGGATGACCACCGTGCCGAGAATGTCGGCACTGCGCCGGGTCCAGTTCTGGAAGGGCTGGGAGATGAAACGCGAAAAGGGCACGATGAGGCGGCGTTCATCCCAGATACGCACCACCACGTAGGTGGCCGTGATCTCCTCGATGCGACCCCACTCGCCCTCGATGATCACCACGTCGTCCACGCGGATGGGCTGGGTGAAGGCGAGCTGCAGGCCGGCAATGAGGTTCTCCAGCACCGGCCGTGCCGCCAGGCCGATGGCCAGGCCGGCCACGCCGGCCGACACCAGCAGGCTGGCGCCGATTTCGCGGATGCGCGGGAAGGTCATCAAGGCCGCGCCAACGCCGAGGATCACGATCACGACGACAATGGTGCGTTCGAGCACCTGCACCTGGGTCTGGATGCTGCGTGCCTGGAGGTTGTCGGCGTGGCTGATGTCGTAGCGCAGGCTGATGATCGCCGCCAGCGCGTTCACCACCGAGGCCGCCAGCCAGGTCACGGCGAGAATCGTGCCCACGCTGATCGCATGGCGCAGCAGCACGCGTGCACCCTCGCCCAGTTCGGGGATGGCCGGCATGACAAAGGCCAGGGTCAGCAGCGGGAAAATGAAGCGCGACGGCCGGCGCAGCGCAGCGATGATGAGATCATCAAAGCGCCAGTCGGTGCGCCGCTCGATGAACAGCGCCACGCGGAAGACGATGGCGTGCAGCAGCAGGCCGGCCAGCAGCGCGCCGGCGCACTTGCCGGAGGCGAGCGCCAACGCCTGCCATTGGTCGGGATCCGGTGCCATCGTGGTTCTCGTCAGCGATTCCGTCGTCTACCTTAACGCAGCCGCAACAGCCACTGTAACGCCTGGCCCGCTGCGCCTGCACAATGGCGATGCGCGCGCTATGCTTGCGGGCCAGGCGTTACAGTGGCTGTTGCGGCTGCGTTAAGG
>CAYGQN010000490.1:1850-2907 GCA_964351795.1 uncultured Gammaproteobacteria bacterium | reverse complement strand
GCGGCGCATTTCCTTGAGTTCCTCGACGGCCTGTTCGATGGCGATCTGCGCCGCTGCGGCATAGTTGCCAACGGCCTCGCCGAGGCTGGCAGCCTCGATTTCGAAGCTGATCGGCAGGGTGCCGACCGGTGTCATGATCTGGGTCTGGCCGAGGTAGCTCACCGGCCGCGCGGGGTCGGGCTGGCCGTCCCCGTCCACCGGCGTCAGGACCCGGATTGTTCCCACCTTGCGATCGGTGTAAACATCTTCCCGGCACAGGTCGGCCGGATCCATTCGCAGCTCGTCTGCGCTGATGTCGCCTTCGTTCACCTCGAGACTCCTTCGTGCTTGTGTGTCGGCATCATGACCGAGAGGTTACCAGATATGCCCCGGGAATTTTATGTGCCCATGCTGCCCGCGGCGGCGGCTCGATGGCCGTGCCGGCGCCGCTGCCAGGGGCCGTCATGAAGCGCCCCCGCGCCGGTGATGACCGACTGCGCATCGATGTCGTCGCTGTGCCCGGGGGCGGCGAACTCGGCCTGACGATCTGCCCCGGTCGTTACCTCGAGGGCCTTCCGGGCAGGGGCTGGCAGCGGGATCTGCAGGCCGACCTGGATGTCATCTGCGCCTGGCCGGCGGCGACGATGCTGACCCTCATGGAAGCGCCGGAGCTGGCCATGTTCGGCGTGGCGCAGATCGGCAGCGCGGTGAGCGATCGCGGCCTCGCCTGGCATCATCTGCCGATCATCGATATGGAGGCCCCGGACGCGCGTTTCGAGGCGCGGTGGCCTGCCTGTCGGGAGGCCCTGGCGCCGGTGCTGGCTGCCGATGGGCGAGTCCTGATCCACTGCCTCGGCGGACTCGGCCGCAGCGGTACGGTGGCGGCCCGCATCCTGATGGAGGCCGGGATGGATGCCGCGACGGCCATCCGCCAGGTGCGCCGGGCCCGGCCCGGTGCCATCCAGACGGCCAGCCAGCTGCGATACCTGCTCGAGCGCCAGGTCTGACCGGGCCGCGCCGGTCATCCGGCAGCCGGTGCCTGTCCGGGATGGCACCTAGGGATGGTACCTAGGGATGG
>CAYGQN010000490.1:0-1750 GCA_964351795.1 uncultured Gammaproteobacteria bacterium | reverse complement strand
ATCCGGCAGCCGGTGCCTGTCCGGGATGGCACCTAGGGATGGTACCTAGGGATGGCACCTAGGGATGGCACCTAGGGATGGCAGGCGCGGGCTGGTCGCCAGGCGCGCCTGCCGGCCATCGGCAACGCCGTCTGCCGCCATACCGTCCCCGGCGTCGATGCGCTCCGCTCGTCGAGGGCACCGGCCTGTGCACAATCAGTGCGCGCCCCGGGATGTGCGCCCGGTCGCGCTTCGCCGGTATGGGCAGTCCGTTCCCGCCATCGCCCTGGGGTAGAATCGCGCGCTTGAAGCGGCGGCCGTGAACGCGCCTGGTCCGGGTTTCCGGGCCTGGCTGCTCCTACCCTGGGCGTGTCGCATAAGATACTGAAATGAATAATGAATTATGGGCCGGCCGCGTTATCCACGACGCCGACATGCCGGCTGCGGAGTCTTTCAGCCTGGCGGGTGGGCAGGTCGTCGTGCGCTCGCTCGCCTGCCCTGGCGGCGGTGGCCGCAACGAGGATGCGGCGCTGCTGATGGCGGTGCCGGGCAACCGGGCGGTGGTCGCGGTTGCCGACGGCGTCGGTGGTGCCCCGGCCGGCCACAGCGCGTCCAGAGGGGCACTGCAGGCCCTGCAGCACACCCTCGGTCTATACCATCCGGATGACGGCGCCCCGTTGCGGGTCGCGGTTCTCAATGGCATCGAACGGGCCAACCGGGCGGTGCTCGACGACGCTGCAGGCGCCGCCACCACCCTCATGGTGGCGGAGGTGGATGCCGGCCAGGTGCGCATCTATCACGTGGGCGACAGCGCCGCGCTCATCGTCGGCCAGCGGGGCAGGGTCCGCTGGCAGAGCATTCCGCACTCACCGGTGGGTTTCGCCGTCGAGTCCGGGTTGCTGGACGAGGAGGAGGCCATGCTGCACGCGGATCGGCACCTGGTATCGAACGTGGTCGGCGACGAGGCGATGCGCATCGATATCGGTCCGACGCTGCGGCTGGCAACGCGCGACACGGTGCTGCTGGCCAGCGATGGCCTGTTCGACAACCTGCATACGGCGGAGATCGTCGAGGCCGTACGCAAGGGGCCGCTGGCGGCCGCCGTGGATCGGCTGTTCGCGCAGGCACTCGACCGCATGCAGGGCCTGGCTGACGGGCCCTGCAAACCCGACGACCTGACCGTGGTGGCCTTCCGGCTCACCCCGGTATCGGGCAAGGCCGGGCGGACCCGGTCGCCCCGCAGCCAGATGAAGCTTATCTGAGCACGGCCCCGGCCGCGCCGCTGCCGCGGCTCAGCGCCGTCGCCGGCTGAAGCCTGCCAGGCCCGCCGCAGCGGCGCCGAACAGGACCATCGCCGGCGGGATGGGTACCACGCTGGTGACGGTGAGGCTGGCGAAGTCGGCCCCGGTGGTCAGGCCAAAGCTCACCAGGCCGCAGTTGCCGCAGATGATGTCATCGAAGGCGATATCCACCGCCGCGGCCTGCAGGAACAGAAAGGTATCCCCGAGCTCGGGCACGAAGCCGTTCACGAGACTGATGTCCAGCACGCCGCCGCTGATGTCCGCCTGGCCGCCCACCGACAGCAGATCGAATCCGGTTCCGGCAAGCAGGCCGCCGATCTCGATCGCCAGGGTGCCGGCGGTCTGGGTGAAATCGCCCGATACGCTCAGCACGCCCGGTGAATTGCCGGGTGCGATGCTGCCGCCGGCGTTGATGACATCGCCGATGATCGAGCCCGCTGCCATGAAGTCGCCGCCCTGCACATTGACCG
>CAYGQN010000489.1:0-2932 GCA_964351795.1 uncultured Gammaproteobacteria bacterium | reverse complement strand
TGTCGTAGAACTGCAGCCCCGCCTCGACCACCAGGTCCACCTGGCCCATGGCCAGCATGCAGTACAGGTAGCAGTCGCCACCATAGCGGGTGAGGCGGGCGGCAGCGGCCACCCGCTGGAAGCGCTGCCGGCTGTCCGGGTCGGGGAACATGTCCGGATGGGTGGCGCAGACGGTGGCGTCGGTCAGCTTCGGGCAGGCCCGGGTGCGCAGCAGGCGGGTGCCGCCGCCATCGCGCAGCTGCGCGGTGCTGCCGTTGCCGAAGTAGCGCTCGCCGGTGTAGGGCTGGCTCATCAGGCCAAGCACGGGCTGGCCGTGTTCGCACAGGCCGATGAGGGTGCCCCACAGCGGCAGGCCGCAGATGTAGGCGCGGGTGCCGTCAATCGGGTCCAGCACCCAGGCCAGTTCGCTGCCGTTCTCGTCCGCGAATTCCTCGCCGATGATGCCGTGGGCCGGATAGATGGTATGGATGAGGTCGCGCATCACGCGTTCGGCCTCGCGGTCGGCCTCGGTCACCGGGTCGAAGGCGCCATCGGCACCCTTGTCGATCACCAGCGTCTGCTGGCGGAAGCCGGGCAGGGTGGCGTCGCGCGCGGCATCGGCCAGCTCGTGGGCGAAGGCCTCGAATTCCTGCAGATCCGCGGCGTTGATGCTCACTTGCGCCCCCGGGAGGGATCACGCGGGCGGATGAGGCCTTCCTGGGCGGTGGTGGCCACCAGCGTGCCGTCGCGCCGGTAGAAGGCGCCGCGGGCCAGGCCCCGGCCACCCACGGCGTTGGGGCTGTCGCAGGAGTACAGCAGCCACTCGTCCATGCGGAAGGGGCGATGGAACCACATGGCGTGGTCGATGCTGGCCATCTGCAGGCGGCGGTCCATGACGTTGAAGCCATGCGGTGCCAGGGCGGTGCTGAGCAGGCCGTAATCGGACACGTAGGTGAGCATCGCCCGGTGCATCATGTCGTCATCGGGCAATGGCCCGGGCAGGCGGATCCACAGGTGCTTCAGCGGCTTGCTGCTGCGAACGCCGGCGAACTCCTCCAGCGGTTCCACCGGGCGGATCTCGAAGGGGGCGGTGATCAGCGCCAGTACGCGCTTGAGCTTGTCGGGGATGTGGCCGCGGGCCTCGGAGTCGAAACTGGCCACACGATGGGCGTCCTCGGGCGGCGGGACATCCGGCATGGGGGCCTGGTGGTCCAGGCCTGCCTCCGGGACCTGGAACGACGCCGCCAGGGTGAGAATCGGCCGGCCATGCTGGATGGCCACCACCCGTCGCGCGGAGAAGCTGCCGCCGTCGCGGCTGCGATCCACGTCGTAGATGATGGGGGCGTTGTGATCCCCCTCGCGCAGGAAGTAGGCGTGCAGGGAGTGCACCAGGCGGCCTTCGACGGTGTACTGGGCGGCCTTCACCGCCTGGCCGAGCACCTGCCCGCCGAACACCCGGGTGGTGCCGATGTCGCGGCTGGGCCCGCGGAACAGGTTCTCCTCCAGTCGCTCCAGCGCGAGCAGCTCGATGAGTTCGGCGACCAGCGCCTGCAGGGCGGGAGCGGTTGTGTCGGTCATGGCGTGCGCAGAATCGTGCCGGCGGTGGCGGCCTGTCAAGCCCGGCCAGGCTTTGCAGTTACACTGGCCAGCCGCTACCCCGACAACACCATGGAGCCCCCTATGAGCGAAACCGTCCTGCTGGAGCGCAGCGGCGCGGTGGCCACGGTCACCCTGAACCGGCCCGAGGCACTGAACCCGCTGAGCAAGGCCCTGGGCGCGGCCCTGCGCGAGCGACTGCAGGAGGCGGCGGCGGATCCCGCCATCCGCTGCATCGTACTCACCGGCGCCGGCGGCGCCTTCATGGCCGGTGGCGACCTGAAGGAGTTCCGCGACACCCTCGATGAGATGCGCGACCGCGCGACGTTCGATCCGCTGTTCCGCAATGCCCACGACTGCATCCGCAGCCTGCGCAGCGCGCCCAAGCCGGTTATTGCGCGGGTGCGCGGCCCGGCAGCCGGCTTCGGCCTGTCGCTGGTGGTTGCCTGTGACCTCGCCGTGGCCAGCGACAATGCCTTTTTCGCCCTGGCCTACACCGGCATCGGCACCTCGCCCGATGGCGGCATGAGCTACCATCTGCCACGGCTCATCGGTGCCCGCCGGACGCTGGAGCTCGCGCTGCTGAACGAGCGCTTCGACGCCGCGACCGCACTGAACATGGGCCTGGTGAACCGGGTGGTGCCCGACGCCGACCTGGACGCGACCGTCGATGCCATGGCCGCGCGCCTGGCGAGCGGGCCGACCCGGGCCTACGCCCGCACCAAGGCCCTGGTGAATGCCAGCTTCGACAATGATCTGAACGGCCAGATCGCGCTGGAGGAGGATGCCTTCCACCATTGCGTGATGGGCCCGGATTTCGAGGAAGGGGTGGGTGCCTTCTGCGACAAGCGCAAGCCGGGTTTCACGGGGGAGTGAGCTGTCGTTGCTCGAAACAGCATGAAAATATCCAGATTTAGGTTTATAAACCAATAGTTTAAAGAAATTATCTAAAGTAAATTCGGGGTTTTGGTCGTGGCCGTGGACTGGCAGACCGTGTCGCGCTGTTGAAGGCGCTCAGCGGCCGGTCGCCGCCTGGCCCGGGCCGGTAATCAGCCCTGGGTTACGGCTGCCTGCCGGCCGCTGGTGTCCGCGGCCGTCGGCAGGGCTTGAGTCGGGGCCGAATCGCCGCTGCCCGACCTCGAAATCACCTTAACTCTTTCGTCCCAAGGCTTGACTGAATTTAAAATCAATAGCTTGAAACATTATTCTCAAGTGTTTTCGACCACAGGCAGGCGCTGCCGCCCGGCCAGGATCGCCCCGGGCAGGATGAGGATCCCGCCGGCGATGGTCGCCGCGATGCCCAGGGTGCTGACGATGCCGTAGTCCGGCGGGCTTCCCAGGCCGGCCGCGATCAGGG
>CAYGQN010000488.1:0-2936 GCA_964351795.1 uncultured Gammaproteobacteria bacterium | reverse complement strand
CGGCCGGCAACTGCTCATACCGCCGCAGCAGTGGCGCCAGACCTGGGGCGACAAGGGCAGTGGCGCGCGCATGGATGGCTCCATCTGGACGGCGGTGCCGCCCGGCCCGGACCACGTCTGCCTTGGCGCCATCGCCGAGAAGGGCTACGACCAGCCACGCGTGCAGGGCTATGCCTGCGTGCACAAGTGCCTGCTGCGGCCCGTCCCGGTAACCGGCCATGTCTGGAGCGATGCGGGCACCGGTGCCCGGGACCCGATCAGCCTGTACCGGCTGCCGGTGAGCAACAGCTTCGTGGCCACGGCCGGCGAGGCACCGCAACAGCTGCTGGACGTCGACCCGGCCGCGAGCTGCCCCTGAGTGGATTGCCGCGCCACCATGCCGCTCGCCGGCAAGCGGGCCTGGATTTTCGACCTGGACGGTACGCTTACCCATGCCGTCCACGATTTCCAGGCCATCGCCCGCAGCCTCGGCCTCGGCCACGAGCGCCCGATTCTCGAAACCCTGGCGCTGCTGCCCGCCGCGGAGGCCGCACCGCTGCATCGGCGCCTGGCCGACATCGAGGCGGACATCGCCCGCTCGGCGCGGGCGCAACCGCTGGCCGGAAACTTCCTGGCCGCCCTGCACGGGCGCGGTCACCGGCTCGGCATTCTCACGCGCAATACCCGCGCCAATGCATTGCACACCCTGGCGGCGGCGGGCCTCGAGGGCTGGTTCGACGAAGCCTTCATTCTCGGCCGCGACGAGTACGCGCCCAAGCCGGCCCCCGACGGCATCATCGGGCTGCTGGGCCGCTGGGGGCTGGCGCCGGCGGATGCCATCATGATCGGCGATTTCCGCTTCGACCTCATGGCCGGTCGTGCCGCCGGCACCACGACCGCGCTGTTCGATCCCGCTGCCGAGTTCTCCTGGCGCGACCTGGCCGACCACTGCTTCACAAGCTACGAGGAGCTGGCCGCCCTGGCCGGCCTGGCGTGGCAGGAATGACCGCGGGGCTGATCGCTCCCGCCAACACCACCACCGGCCGCACGCCGGAAGGAAAGCAGGCATGAGTGATTTTCGATTCCAGTCGCGGCGGGTGGATGTGTATGCCAGCCGCGGCATGGTGGCCAGCAGTCAGCCACTGGTCGTCGACGCGGCGCTCGACACCCTCAAGGCCGGCGGCACGGCAGCCGACGCCTGCGTCACCGCCGCGGCCATGCTGGCCGTGACCGAGCCGATGATGACCGGCATCGGCGGCGATTGTTTTGCCCTTCACTACGACGCCGCCAGCGGCGCAATAACCGCCCTGAACGGCTCCGGCCGCGCCGCCGCGGCCAGCAGCCCGGCGGCCCTGCGCGCGGCCGGGCACCCGTCCATGCCGGAGTACAGCGGCCACACCGTGAGCGTGCCGGGCACGGTGGCCGGCTGGGCCGACCTGCTCGAGGCCCACGGCCGCCGCTCGCTGGCCGACAACCTGCAGGCGTCCATCCGCACCGCCGAGTCGGGTTTCCCGGTCAGCGGGCTGTCGGCGGTGTTGTGGGCGCAGGCGGTTCCCAAACTGCTTCGCACCCCTGGCTGGAACGGTGAGGCCGGCGAGGACGGTCCGCCCCAGGCGAGTGGCCACGAATTGCTGGTGGGCGGCCGCGCGCCGGCTGCCGGTGAACGCATGCGCCTGCCGGAACTCGCCGACACCTTGCGCGGCATCGCCACCGAAGGCCCCGATTTCATCTACCACGGCCCGTTCGCCGCTGCCCTGGCCAGCCATGTCCAGCGTTACGGGGGCTGGCTCACCGCCGGCGACATGGCCGCCCATCACAGCAGCTGGGACGCCCCCCTGAGCCTGCGTTACCGGCACCTGCTGGTGCACGAGTGCCCGCCCAACGGCCAGGGCCTGGCGGCGTTGCTGGCCCTTGGCCTGGCCGAGGGTTTCGACCTGGCCGGCATGTCCGCCGCCGATCGCAGCCACACCCTCATCGAATGCATGCGCCTGGGCTTTGCCGATGCGATGCGCTGGGTGGCCGACCCGGACTTCGCGCCGGCCCCGCTGGCGGAACTGCTGAGCTCCGCCTACTGCGCGGACCGGCGCGCCCTCATCGACCCGGCGCGGGCAGCGAGCGAAGTCGGCCCCGGTGATGCGCTCGGCTTCGGCGACACCAGCTATGTCACCGCTGTGGATGGCCAGGGCAACGCCTGCAGCTTCATCAACTCCGTGTTCCGCAGCTTCGGCACCGGCCTGGTCGTCCCGGGGACCGGCGTATGCCTGCACAACCGCGCCGCGCTGTTCAGCCTGGAGGCCGACCATCCCAATGTGCTTGCCCCCGGCAAGCGGCCCTACCAGACGATCATCCCGGCCATGACCACCTGGGCCGACGGCCCGCATGCGGGGGCGCTCCATGCAAGCTTCGGCGTCATCGGCGGGCAGATGCAGCCGCAGGCGCAACTGCAGCTGCTGAGCAACCTCATCGATGCCGGCATGGGGCCGCAGCAGGCCCTGGACGCGCTGCGCTGGCAACTCACCGCCATCGCCCCCGGACAGGGGCCGCAGCCCACCGGCGCCGGGCAGGCGGGCGGCCTGTGCCTGGTCGAGGAAGGCTGGGACCCGGCACTGGCGGCGGATCTCGCCGCCCGCGGGCATCGCCTTCGCAGTGTCAGCGGCTACGAACGCATCTACTTCGGCGGTGGCCAGATCATCCTGCGTGACCCGGCTACCGGCGTGCTCACCGGCGCCAGCGAGCCGCGCTTCGACGGCCTGGCGCTGGGCTACTGAGCCACCGCGCGGGCAAGCAGCAGCGCCAGTCGCAGCGGATCGTAACCGCGACGCTCCTCGGCCAGGGCCAGCAAGGCCTGGCCAGCGGCGGCGGCGTCCTGCATGGCCAGCGGCGGCTGCAATTGCGCCAGGCCGACCCGCCGCGACAGGCCGTGGCTGGCCAGCAGCAGTGACGCACCGGCCGGGTAC
>CAYGQN010000487.1:0-2954 GCA_964351795.1 uncultured Gammaproteobacteria bacterium | reverse complement strand
ATGCCATCCTACGTGAACATCGGCGCCTTCGTGGGTGAAGGCACCATGGTCGACACCTGGGCGACGGTCGGCTCGTGCGCGCAGATCGGCCGCAACGTGCACCTGTCCGGCGGCGTGGGCATCGGCGGGGTCCTGGAACCGCTGCAGGCGGCGCCGACCATCATCGAGGACAACTGCTTCATCGGCGCCCGCTCGGAGATCGTCGAGGGCGTCATCGTCGGCGAGGGTTCGGTGATATCCATGGGCGTGTACATCGGCCAGAGCACACGCATCTACGATCGGGAGACCGGCGAGATCAGCTACGGCCACATACCGCCAGGTTCGGTGGTGGTGTCTGGAAACCTGCCGGCGAAGGACGGCAGCCATAGCCTGTACTGTGCCGTCATCGTGAAGAAGGTCGACGAGAAAACGCGGGGCAAGGTCGGCCTGAACGAACTGCTGCGCGACCTGTAGGGCCGTCCGGAGGGAATCAGGCGGCGCTGGAAAGCGCCGCCTCCACCACCGCGGCGATTTCCCGGGCCAGGCGCTGCACGTGCGTGTCGTCACGGCCTTCGACCATCACGCGGATCAGCGGCTCTGTACCGGAAGGACGCAGCAGCACCCGACCGTTGTTGCCGAGCTCATGCTCGGCGGCCTTCACCGCGTCGGCGACGGGCTTCAGCCCGACCACGTCCATGCGCTTTTGCATACGTACGTTGACCAGCACCTGCGGATACTTGGCCATGCCGTGCTTGAGATCAGCCAGCGGGCGGCCGGAATCGGCCATGGCAAGCAGCACCTGCAGGGCGGAGATGATGCCGTCACCGGTGGTGGTCAGGTCCAGGCAGATGATATGGCCGGAGGTCTCGCCACCCAGGGTCCAGCCGCCGGTCTTGAGCATCTCCATGATGTAGCGGTCCCCGACCTTCGCCCGGTGGAAGTCCAGGCCCAGAGCGCGAACGGCATGCTCCATGCCGAGATTGCTCATGAGCGTGCCGACCACCGCACCTGACAGGCGCTGCCTGGCCAGGCGTTCACGGGCAATGATGTAGGTGATCTCGTCCCCGTCGACTATCTCGCCGTTGGCATCGACCATGATGAGCCGATCACCGTCACCGTCCAGGGCCACGCCGACATCGGCCTCGTTGTCGCGCACCGCCTTCGCCAGTTGCTCCGGCGAAGTGGCCCCGCAGCAGTCGTTGATGTTCAGCCCATCGGGCTCATCGGCAATGGCGATGACTTCCGCGCCGAGTTCGTGCAGGACCGTGGGGGCGATGTTGTAGGTGGCGCCATTGGCGCAATCGACGACGATTCTCAGGCCATCGAGGCTGGAGCCCAGCGGAATCGTGCTCTTGCAGAACTCGATATAGCGCCCGGCCGCGTCGTGAACCCGGTTGGCGCGGCCGAGTTCCGCCGAGCCCACCGTGGTCATCGGCCGGTCGATATGGGATTCGATTTCCAGTTCCACCTCGTCGGCCAGCTTGTTGCCGCTCGCCGAGAAGAACTTGATGCCATTGTCGTAGTAGGGGTTGTGGGAGGCGCTGATCACGATCCCGGCCTGGGCATGGAAGGTGCGCGTGAGATAGGCAATCCCGGGAGTCGGCATGGGCCCCAGCAGGTGAATGTCGACCCCTGCGGCCGACAGCCCGGCTTCCAGGGCCGACTCGAACATGTAGCCGGAGATCCGGGTGTCCTTGCCGATGAGGATGCCATGGCCGCCACGCCGGCCAAGCACCAGGCCCGCGGCCCACCCGAGGCGCATGACGAAGTCCGGGGTGATGGGGGCTTCCCCGACCGTGCCGCGAATGCCGTCCGTTCCGAAATACCGTCGTTCACCTGTCATTGGCATCATTCCCCGGCCCGCTGGCCCTTGTTTGCAGTGCACCAGGGGGATTATCGGCAGAAGTGGCCAATAAACGAACCCCCGCGAGTGCGGGGGCCGTAGAAAGTTGTTTCGAAATGGCCGGAAGTGTGCGCGCTGTCGCGCTTTCCGGACGCCGATCAGTGCTGGCTGGCAGGTCCGCCCAGGGCGCCCTCGGCACCGCCGGCGCCCTTGCTCGCATCCTTGCCGTTACCGACCACGTCGGCGCCGGCCGAGCCGCTGCCTTCGTCCCAGTCCTCGGGCGGGCCGGGCTCGCGGCCTTCCATGATGGCATCGATCTGGCTGGCGTCGATGGTCTCGTATTTCATCAGCGCCCCGGCCATGGTGTGCAGTTTCTCGATCTGCTCCATCAGGATGCTGCGGGCGCGCGAGTAATTGCGCTCGATAACGGCGCGGATCTCCTCGTCGATGATATGCGCGGTCTCGTCGGAGACCTGCTTGTGCTGGGTCACCGAATGGCCGAGGAACACCTCACCCTCGTCCTCGCTGTACGTCAGCGGACCCAGGCGCTCGGACAGTCCCCACTTGGTGACCATGTTGCGGGCGATGTCCGTGGCGCGCTCGATGTCGTTGGCGGCTCCGGTGGTCACGGAGTCCATCCCGAAGACGATTTCCTCGGCCAGGCGACCACCGAACAGGCTGCACACCTGGCTCTCCAGGCGCTGGCGCGAGTAGCTGAGGCGATCCTCCTCGGGCAGGAACATGGTCACGCCCAGGGCGCGGCCGCGCGGGATGATGCTGACCTTGTAGACCGGATCATGCGATGGCACCAGGCGGCCGACAATGGCGTGCCCGGCCTCGTGGTAGGCAGTCAGCTTCTTCTCCTTGTCGCTCATCACCATGGATCGGCGCTCCGCGCCCATCATGATCTTGTCCTTGGCCTTTTCGAACTCGTCCATGTCGACGAGACGCTTGTTGACGCGGGCGGCGAACAGCGCTGCCTCGTTGACGAGATTGGCGAGATCGGCGCCGGAGAAGCCCGGCGTGCCACGCGCGAGAATGGCCGGCCGCACGTCGTCCGCCACCGGCACCTTGCGCATGTGGACCTTGAGGATCTGCTCACGGCCGCGGATATCCGGCAGCGGCACGACCA
>CAYGQN010000486.1:0-2956 GCA_964351795.1 uncultured Gammaproteobacteria bacterium | reverse complement strand
ACTGAAGGCGGCCCTACGGGGGCGATTGAAGGCGTGGTGGCCCACCTCCCGTAGGAGCGGCTTCAGCCGCGACCAACCCCGGCGCCCGGCCCACCGCCCGTAGGAGCGGCTTCAGCCGCGAAGGGCACGGCCCCCGCCAGGCCCCGGGAAACACCTGCGCCAAGGCGTCTGAAGTCGCCCCTCCGGCGGCGTAGGCTCGCGCCGGTGCGAGCCGCGCCCTGGCCCGGCTGTAACAGTCCCGCAATCGTTTCGTCATACACTCCGGACCCATGAAAAAGCATGGTCTGGCGGCCGCGACACAGCGCGGCTTCACACTCATTGAAATCATGGTGGTGGTGGTAATCCTCGGGATCCTGGCGGCCGTGATCGTCCCGCGGGTGATGAGCCGCCCCGACGAGGCACGGGTGGTCAAGGCGGGCCAGGACATCCGCGCCCTGTCGGCCGCCCTCGACCTGTATCGCCTCGACAACTTCACCTATCCCAGCACCGACCAGGGCCTGGAAGCACTGGTGGAAAAACCCCTGGATCTCCCCCAGGGCGCGCGCTGGAAAACCGGCGGCTACATCGGCCGGCTGCCCGAGGATCCCTGGGGCAACAGCTACCAGTACCTGCAGCCGGGCCAGCACGGCGAGTTCGATCTGTATTCGCTCGGGGCCGACGGCGTTCCGGGCGGCGAGGGCCTGGCCAGTGACATCGGCAACTGGTCGATCAACTAGCCGGGCCGCCGGCGGCTTCACTCTCATCGAGCTGACGGTCGTGGTGCTGATCATCGCGATTTCGCTCGGCTTCGTTGTCAGCCGCCTCGCCGGCGAGGATCGCGCCCGCCTGCTCGAGGACAGCGGCGAGCGTTTCCTGCGCAGCGTGGCCGCGGCCAGCGAGGAGGCGATCATCAGTGGCCGCCCGCTCGGCATCGAGGCCTACGGCAGCAGCTGGCAGCGGCTGCAGTGGCGACAAGATGGCTGGGTGCCCGCGCCGGCCGATGGCACGGCCCGCCGGGAACTGCCCGAGGGCTTCAGCTTCGAGCAGGTGGACGCTTCAACGCTCGTCGGCGCCGGTACGCCGATCGTCGTCATGGACGGCAGCGGCGAGATCAACATGCAGCGTATTGCCATCATCGACAGTGCCACCGCCAACAGCGTCCTGCTGTCCCTCGGCGAGGACGGCCGGCTGCACAAGGTCCTGCTCAGCGATGGCCGCTGACCGCCGGCAGACCAGTGGCTTCACGCTGATCGAGGTCCTGGTGGCCCTCGCGGTGGTCGGCCTGGCGCTGGGAGCGGCGCTGTCCTCGACCGCCGGCAGCATCCGCAACCACACCCACGTGCGCGAGCAGACGCTGGCCTCCTGGCTGGCCATGGACCTGCGGGCCGAGTTGCTGCTGGCCGAGGTGAAGCCGGCCTTCCTGGGCCCCAGGCCAGTCACGCGCATGCAATGGGGCCAGGCCTTCGAGGCCATCGCCGAACCCGTGGCCGGGCCTGACACCGGTCCCGACGCGCAAGCGGATGCCGCCGCGGGCGCCCCGGCGTCGGCAAGCTATCGAATATCGGTCTGGCCGGCGGACAACCCCGACGCGGTGCCCGTATCCCTCACCCTCAGCCGGCGGCGGCTGGAATGACGGCAGGCAGCCCAGCCGAGCGGGGCTTCACCCTGCTGGAACTCATGGTGGCACTGGCGCTGTTCGCGGTGCTGTCCTCGCTGGCCTATGGCGGCCTGCGCCAGGTCATGGATACCAGCGAATCGCTGGCGGTGGAGCAGGCGGCCTTCGCTGATCTGCAACGCGCCTTCGCCCTGCTGCAGCAGGATGTTGCCAACCTTGCCCCGCGGCCCGTGCGCGATGCGCTGGGGGATTACCTGCCGGCCCTGCAGGCGGGCATCGACGGCGAGTTGCTGGGCCTGACGCGCTACATCGGCGCGCCCCTGGCCAGCGGTGGCCCGGACCTTCGGCGGGTGCATTACACGGTGGAGGACGACCTGCTGCTGCGGCACGTGTGGCCGGTGCTGGACCGCGACCAGGCCAGCAGTTCACGGCCGCTGCTGCTGATGGAGAACGTGCAGTCGCTGGAGGTGCAGTTCGACAATGGCCAGTGGCAGGCCTTCTGGCCGCCCGCCGGCTCGCCGGCCGCCGCCGTGGTCATACCGCGCGCCGTGCGCATCACCATTACCACCGGCGACGGCCGCAGCGTCGGTCGTACCTTTCTCGTGGCTGGCGGGGACGCCTGAATGACCACGCCAGCGCGCAGCCAGCGGGGCGTGGCGATGGTGATGGCCATGCTCATTGCCGCCCTGGCGACGGCCGTGGCGGTGGCGGCATCGGCACGCCAGTTCATCGAGACGCGGCGGGCGGCCAACCTGATGGCCGCGGATCGCATCGAGCTGGTGGTGGCCGCGCTTGAACGTGATGCCACCGCCGTCCTGCGCAATGACAGCGTCGGCAGTCGTCACGATGCGCTCGACGAGACCTGGGCCACCGGCGAACTGGTGGCGGAAATCCCCGGCGCCAGGGCCAGCGGGCAACTGCAGGACCTGCATGCACGTTTCAACATCAACGCACTGGTCATGCGCACCGGGCAGTCCGGCACGGGCGCCGGGCCGACCGCTCCGAACGCCCGGGCGGGCACCGCCGATCGCAACCCGCAGGGCCCGTCCGCGGCCCGTGCCGCCGCCAACCGCAATACCGGGATACCCGCCGGCCCGGTCATCGGCGCCGACAAGCTTGCTTCGAACACCGCCGTACCCGCGCCGGACCGGCAGGCAGACGCACCCGTGCAAATCGGGATCCAGCGCCAGGGCGAGGTCTACCAGCCGGCGTTCGGCGGCGGTTACGAAATCCCGCTGGGTGCACCCACGTCCCCAGCTCCGGCCCCGCCCCGGTCCGACGGCACTGGCCTGGCCGCGATCGGCCAGGCGTTCGCCGCAACAGCCACCGCCGGGGCCGGGGCCGGTGCCGCCGCGGCAGGCG
>CAYGQN010000485.1:0-2990 GCA_964351795.1 uncultured Gammaproteobacteria bacterium | reverse complement strand
CGGCCGTCTCGATGACGCGTGCGGGCGCTTTTGCCCGCAACTTGCCAAAGGTGGTTTCCTTGATGCCGCCAAGATCACCGTCACCGGCAACAAGTTCACCGACAAGAAGTACTACAGCCATTCCGGCTATCCCGGCGGCATCAAGGAAACCACCTTCGGGAAGTTGCGGGCAAAGGCGCCCGAACGCGTCATCGAGACGGCCGTCAAGGGCATGTTGCCCAAGGGCCCGCTGGGCCGCGAGATGTTCCGCAAGCTGAAGGTCTACCCCGGCCCGGAACACAAGCACAGCGCGCAGCAGCCGCAGGTACTGGAAATCTAGAGGTCCAACTGACACATGGCACAGCAGAATCAAATCGCCACCGGCCGCCGCAAGTCTTCCGCGGCCCGCGTCTGGCTCACCCGCGGCAACGGCACCATCACGGTGAACAAGCGTAGCCTCGATACCTACTTCGGCCGCGAAACGGCCCGCATGGTCGTGCGCCAGCCGCTGGAAATCGCCAACATGCTCGACACGCTGGACGTGCACGTCACCGTCACCGGCGGCGGCACCACGGGCCAGGCCGGCGCCATCCGCCACGGGATCGCCCGCGCGCTGGTTGAATACGACGAGACCCTGCGCAGCCCCCTGCGCCGGGCCGGCCACCTGACCCGCGACGCCCGCGAAGTCGAGCGCAAGAAGGTCGGCCTGCACAAGGCCCGCAAGCGCCCGCAGTTCTCCAAGCGCTGACGCCGGGGCCCGACCCGCGCGCCCCCGGGCCGCGCGGGTGCATCCGCACGAGTGGGGGATCGTCTAACGGCAAGACTGCGGACTCTGACTCCGCCAATCCAGGTTCGAATCCTGGTCCCCCAGCCAACCCTGACAACGGGACCCTTGCGGTCCCGTTTGCTTTTCGGGCCGGGCGACGTGTTGCCGGCTCCAATGCGCCGCGGCCCGGCTGCCAGCGCGAATGCCCGCTGTGGTGAAATACCGACGATCTGCCTTCCTTCCCTGAAAAATGTCATTAATTCATAAGCTTGCAGCGTGCTCGGCAGTGCGCGGCGCAAGGCGTTCAGGAGACAACCAGCATCATATTGTGGTACCTTTGCGTACGCGTTGGTGTGGGCAATGCGCTGCGCCAAAACGGGTCAAGTCTGAGGGGGCTTGGCAGCATTCAACTGCCAGACAAGGACAAGGGATTCAATCATGAGCCGGATTCGCAACCTCGCCGCCCTGCTCGTCATCGGTGCATTCGCCACCGGTTGCGCGAGCAACGGCATGAACAAACCTGAGAACCTTTGCATGCTTGCCGGCGCCGCCGTTGGTGCGGTCGCGGGCGGGCTCATCGCCGACGGGGACGAAGCGCCCGGTGGCGCCGTCATCGGCGCGGCTGCGGGCGCAACCGCTGCCGGCTTCCTGTGCGGCAACAAGGACCGGGATGGCGACGGGGTCAACGACAGCTCTGACAAGTGCCCCGGCACCCCCGCCGGCGTCTCAGTGGACACCGACGGCTGTCCGCTGGATTCCGATGGCGACGGCGTGCCGGACTACACCGACAAGTGCCCGCGCACCCCCGAGGGCGTCAAGGTGGACAGCACCGGTTGCGCGCTGGACTCGGACGGTGACGGCGTGGCGGATTTCCGCGACAAGTGCCCCGGCACCCCGGCCGGCACCCGGGTCGATACCGAAGGCTGCCCGCTGGACTCCGACGGTGACGGCGTGCCGGATTACAAGGATGAGTGCCCCGCCACCCCGGCCGGCCAGACGGTGAACGACAAGGGCTGCCATATCATCTTCCGCCTGGAAGGCGTGACCTTCGAGTTCAACAGCGCCCGCCTGACCCGCGAGGCCGAAGTCGAGCTCGACATGGCCGTGGAGATGCTCAAGCAGAACGACATCCGCGTCCGCGTCGAGGGCCACACCGACAGCGTGGGCTCTGACGCCTACAACCAGAAGCTCGCCACCCGCCGCGCCAAGGCAGTGGTGGACTACCTGGTGGCCAACGGCATCAGCGCCGGCCGGCTGAACCCCATCGGCTACGGTGAGAGTGCGCCCATCGCCAGCAACGATACCGAAGCCGGTCGGGCCAGAAACCGCCGGGTCGACTTCGTCATCACCGACTGACGGGCCGGCCACGGCCTGCAGTCGATATCACGGCGCCCCCCGGGGCGCCGTTTTTTTTGCGGAGAGAACAAGCATGAATGCACACGCGGGAAGGACTCTGCCTTGGCTGGCACTGGTGATGCTGCTGGGCCTGCCGTTGTCCGGCAGCGCCGGGGGGCTGTTCGATTTCGGCAAGGACCTGCTCAAGGGCATCACCGGCGGCGGCAGCACCGCCGACGCCCTCAGCAATGACGACATCGCCGGGGGGCTGCGCGAAGCGCTGACGGTCGGAACGGGCAAGGTGGTGGAGCAGCTCGGCCAGACCGGCGGCTTCGCCAATGACCCGGCTATCCGGGTGCGCCTTCCCGAAAAGCTCGGCTCGGTGCAGAAGGCGCTGTCCCGGGTCGGCATGTCGGACTCGCTCGATGAGCTTGAAGCGCAGATGAATGCCGCCGCCGAAGTGGCCACGCCCAAGGCCAAGGCCCTGTTCCTCGATGCCATCTCGCAGATGACGCTCGATGACGTGAAGGGCATCTACACCGGGCCGGAGGACGCGGCCACGCGTTATTTCCAGTCGAAGATGTCCGCGCCGCTGGCCGAGGAGATGAACCCGATCGTCGCCGACAGCCTCGCGAACGTCGGCGCAGTGAAAACCTTCGACAAGGTCATGGGCCGCTACGAGAAAATCCCTTTCGTACCCGATGTGAAGGCGGACCTCACCGGCCACGTGGTGGACCAGGGCATCGACGGCATCTTCCACTACCTGGCCAAAGAAGAGGCGGCGATTCGCAGCAATCCTGCGGCGCGCACGACGGCGCTTCTGAAGAAGGTATTCGGCGCCGCGAAGTAGGCCTTACCGAGGCCGCTCCGGGGGCGGCGGCGCCAGTCCGGCCAGCAGACTGTCCAGGAA
>CAYGQN010000484.1:0-3003 GCA_964351795.1 uncultured Gammaproteobacteria bacterium | reverse complement strand
TCATGACTCCATACTCCCAAACTTTGGAGTCTCCGGGAATCCCGGGGCGGTTCAAAGGGAGGAAGCGGTCAAGTGTCGGGTTCATTGCTTTGTTAGGCCCGTTGGCGCAGTGACTGTCGATTGGTACGCGACTAAAATGAGCCTTGTCGAGGACGCGGTATATGCTCAAGAACTTCCAGAACCTCGTATATGTCGTTGATGAAGATGCCGAGATCGGCGTGGCGCTTTTGTCTTATGCGAAGACGGACCCGGAGTACATCCCCAGGAGCGATCGTAACCTTGTGGTCGAAGAAGTCCTGATAAAACTTGTCGTCAGAGACTGGCGCCGATACCCGCACTCCATTCCAAACAAACTGCCAACGTCGCTTCGAGCGCTCTAGAATGGCACGGACAATCTGAAGGTCCGTTGTCTCGACTAACTCCCGTTCATCCTGCTCGGGTCCATCAAGCTCGCGCGCCAGTATCGAGAACTGTTCTCTGGGAATCGGAACCGGAGCTTCGGGTGCCTCCAGAGCACCGAAGCCGAGACTAGTTATGGCCGCATCGGACTCAACTGCGCGCAGTGCGTCTCCGACCCCCTTTCTAAACGCGGGGCTTCTTTCGACTTCCTTTACAGCCTCGTGAACTCTGCGAGGAATGACGACCTGTCTATCCCCCTGGACCACAAGAACTTCATCACCCTCGATCTTGATCGTGACCTCACTATGAGGGGCCAACGTGTGCTGGTAAATGAAGGAGGCAATGACGCTCAGCACAATCGCTTTGGCACTCTCGGCTGAGAAGAGGTTCTTTGCGCCTGTGAATAGCGTGCGAACGGTCGCGGTGAAGCTTCCATCCGAGAGCGCTTCGACTACGACTTCGATATCGTGACCGGGATTCAGCGTGGCATTAGCGGCTTTGGCGGCATCGGCAATGCCGACAAGCGTGCTCGCCAAAGTGTAGGCGTTTACACGGTGAAACTCGCCACCGAAGTGGATGACGAACTTGTCCTCGAATTCTGCGACCTCAATCCTTGGCACGGGGTCTCTCCAATGGGCCTAACGCCAAAAATGAGCCGCGCCGAGCAACGATGCAAGATTGAAGCAAATGACTGTCACGGCGTCGGCTCCATTTTTTTGTTAGGCGAATGTTGCATTTCAAGTTTGAATCCAGTCGCCATTATGCTACGAGATTTTGAACTCACTTATCTTGGCACCCGGAGGCATGTTTTTTGCCTGTTCATGAATCTGGCCAGCAACATTCAATGCAACGACAAAATCCTGAATTTGTATGTTTTCGTATTCGATGGATCCGCCTAGTACGGGATTTACTTTGAAATCGTAGCACTGGCCTTCGGCCAGTGTTCTTCCCTCGTTTTCAGCTCTGATTACGAAACCAGCTAGCAAATAGCGATCCTGACCTTCCTCGGAATTCAATATGGCCTGTAACTCGTCTCGCGAATGTGCCACCAGGGCTAACGTGCCCTCGATTGTGTCTAAGAACCAAATGCCATCGCGAGATTCTAGGAAGACATCTCCGAAGGCTGTTACGGCGAACGGCGTTTTGCCGTCCAAGCCGACCCAATGCCAAGCTTCCAAGCCGGCAAGGAGTTGTTCCGGTGTCGGTTGAATTAGCAGCGAAGCCATGATTGCGCCTAACAGTTAGATCTGCGGAGTGTGGGTTGGGCGGGATAGGCGGAATGTGTGTGGTCCGGGAATTCCATAGTGCTTTTGGTCCTGCGTTCCATCGCCGCGGTTTCGGCCCTTATGACTCGAGTGTAGCCGGAAATCGCGTGTTTTCACCCTGCCTGGCCGGCGTTTCGTGCAGTGAATCGGCATGCGTGACGTGTGATCGGGCCGCTGTCGTCGTGATTGTGCATACCGGTTGTCTGACATTTGGCGCGCAGGCGTTTGCCCGTTCGTGGTGCGCTGCCTCCTCCGCCTTTGGCGGCGCGGCTGCCGCCGTTGGCGTCGCGCCGGGCCGGCCGGCGCGCCGATGGGCGATGCGATGGCTCTTCCGCGGTCATCGCGGGCCTTTCCCGGTCGGGCACTGCGCCGGGTCGTGCGCCTCCGGGCGATTGCACAGGTGGGCGACCGGGGCGGCGCCCTGCGCCGGTCGTGGGCGGCTGGGCTATGCTGGGAGGACGCAGGGGTGCACACCTGCACTGTCTGGAAGACGCCGGGGAGGGCCTATGCCTGCAAAGCGCGTTCTTGCGTTCGTCCATGGCTGGAGTGTCACGCACACCGATACCTACGGCGGCCTGCCCGAGGCCCTGCAGGCTCGGGCTAAGAGCATGGGGCTGGATATCGACGTGCGGGATCTGCACCTGGGGCGCTACATCAGTTTCCAGGACGAGGTCGGCATGGATGACCTGGCGCGGGCCATGCAAGATGCGGTGAGCGAGGATCTCGGGGATCCGGCGGCCTTTTCCTGCATCACCCATTCCACCGGCGGGCCGCTGGTGCGCAGCTGGGTGGACCGCTACTACGGCCCGCGCAAGCTGGCGGACTGCCCGCTGCGGCACCTGGTCATGCTGGCACCGGCCAGTCACGGCTCGGCGCTGGCGGTCATCGGCAAGAGCCGGCTGGGTCGGGTCAAGGCCTGGTTTGGCGGGGTGGAGCCGGGGCAGGGTGTGCTCGACTGGCTGTGCCTTGGCAGCGATGCGGCCTGTGCGCTGGCGGATCGCACCACGCGCTACCAGGCCGGTGGTGCGCGCTACTGGCCCTTTGTGCTGTGTGGCGAGACCATCGACAAGCAGTTCTACGACTTCCTCAACAGCTACCTGGTGGAGAAGGGCTCGGATGGCGTGGTGCGCCTGGCGGCGGCCAACATGAACTACACCTATTTCCGGCTCGACCAGCGCAGCGACGAGCTGCTCGAGGGCCACTTCGGCAAGGCGCATGCGCTGGCCGTGCGGCCCGGCCTGTCGGTGCGCCCGGACGCCAGCCCCTTTGCCGTGGTCCCCGGCGCCAGTCACTCCGGCGATGACATCGGCATCATGCGCAGCGTCAACCGGCGCAACGC
>CAYGQN010000483.1:0-3016 GCA_964351795.1 uncultured Gammaproteobacteria bacterium | reverse complement strand
TGGTGGAGCCAGGCGGGATCGAACCGCCGACCTCTACAATGCCATTGTAGCGCTCTCCCAGCTGAGCTATGGCCCCAGCGAGCGGCGCACTATATTGCGCGCCTTTGATCCTGTCAAGGTTTCAAAGAGTTACGAATATATTCAATGGCTTTGGCTATTCTGTGCACACTGGCCTGTCTGCCGACCAGGTGCAGGGTCACATCGATGGGCGGCGACGCCGCAGTGCCGGTCAGGGCCACGCGCAGCGGCTGCGCCACCTTGCCCATTTTCACGCCCAGCCGCTCGGACACCGCCTGCACCGCCCCGTGCAGCGCCTGCGGCTCCCAGTCGGCCAGTTGCACCAGCGCCTCCTCCAGCGCCTCCAGTGGCGCTATGGCCTCGGCGGTGAGGTTCTTGGCCGCGGCCTTGTCCTCGTAGCCGGCCGGATCCCGGTAGAAGAAGTAGGCGGATTCCGCCATTTCGTTGAGCGTCTTGGCACGTTCACTGAGCGCCATGGCAACCTCGCTCACCGGCGGACCATTGGCGAGATCCAGCCCCTCGGCCTCCAGCCTCGGGCGCACCAGGGCGGCGATGCGTTCCGGGTCCGCGGCCTTGATGTATTGCTGGTTGATCCAGGCCAGCTTGTCCGGGTCGAAGGACGCAGAGGCCTTGTTGATGTCGGTAATGTCGAACATCGCCACCAGCTCCTCCAGGGCGAACAACTCCTGGTCGCCATGCGACCAGCCCAGGCGCACCAGGTAGTTCAGCAGCGCCTCCGGAAGGAAGCCCTCCTCCCGGTATTCCAGGACGCTGATCGCCCCGTGGCGCTTGGACAGCTTCTTGCCGTCGTTGCCGTTGATCATCGGCACATGCGCATACACCGGTGGCGTGGCCCCGAGCGCCTGCAGGATGTTGATCTGCCGTGGCGTGTTGTTCAGGTGATCATCGCCACGAATCACGTGCGTGATGCCCATGTCCATGTCGTCCACCACCACGGTGAGATTGTAGGTGGGGCTGCGATCCGAGCGCGCGATGATGAGGTCGTCGAGTTCCTGGTTGTCGAACACCACCCGGCCGCGAACCTGGTCATCCACCACCACGGCCCCGTCCAGCGGGTTCTTGAAGCGGATCACCGGCTCCACGCCCTCGCGCGGCTCGGTACGATGCCGGCAGCGGCCGTCATAGCGCGGCTTGCGCCTGGCCGCCATCGCCTCGGCACGCATGGTCTCCAGCTCCTCGCGGGTGCAGAAGCAGTGGTAGGCCTTGCCCTCCAGCAGCAACTGGTCGATGACCTCGCGGTAGCGATCGAAACGCTGCGACTGGAAGGTGGGCCCCTCGTCCCAGTCCAGGCCCAGCCACTGCATGCCCTCCAGGATGACGTCCACCGCCTCCTGGGTGGAGCGCTCCAGGTCGGTGTCCTCGATACGCAGCACGAAGCGGCCACCGTAACGACGCGCGTACAGCCAGTTGAACAGCGCCGTGCGCGCACTGCCGATGTGGAGGTAGCCGGTGGGGCTGGGCGGAAAACGGGTGACAATGCTCATGCGGGGGCGGGCCCTTCAGGCGGCAGATGAAAGCGCGCGATTATAGCAACTCCACCGGCACCCACGGCGCCGCTTCGACAGGCGCGGCAAGGGCCCCACGATGTGCCTGTTCGGGCCGACTCCACCGCGCGAGGGCCCGCTACCGCAAGCCGCCTGCCCCCCGGCCTCCGCCGCCGCGCCAGGCCGGCTCCGGCAGGCGCAGTCTGTGCCGCGTCCACCCTGCCAACGGAAAATTGACCCGGGCCCGCCGGAACCCTAGAATCCGCCTTCCGACACGTCGGGCGATTAGCTCAGCGGGAGAGCACTGCCTTCACACGGCAGGGGTCGCTGGTTCGATCCCAGCATCGCCCACCAAAGTATCCCTGCCTGTTCAACGGTTTAAAAGCACGACCAATTCGGTCGGGATTGTTCAAACAGCCGTTGGCACACTTTTGTCACACTCGTTCGCGAACCATCGGCGAACGATACATGGCGACCTTCCGAAAACGTGGCCCGTCGCAGTGGCAAGTCCAGATCCGGCGCAAGGGCTACCCCATCCAGACCAAGACCTTCAACACGCGCGCCCGGGCCGAGCGCTGGGCACGCGCGATCGAATCCGAGATGGACAGCGGCACCTTCGTATCACGCGCAAAGGCCGAATCCACCACGCTGGGCCAGTTGCTTGACCGATACCTGACAGAGGTAACGCCCCACAAGAAGGGGGCGCAAAGCGAAGCCGACCGGGTGCGGATGCTCCAGCGGCATCCGATTGCCGCGCGCATCGTGGCGGGGATCCGCGGACCGGATATCGCCCGCTGGCGGGATGAGCGCTTGCGCCAGGTTATGCCGGGCACCGTGAAGCGGGACCTGTCCCTGCTCGGCCACCTGTTCGAGGTGGCACGCAAGGAATGGGGCTTCCCGGTTCCGAACCCGGTGCGGGACATCAAGATGCCGTCCGGGGGACGTCCCAGAGAGCGACGCCTTCAGGCCGGAGAGGAAGCCCGGCTGTTCGCTGCCTGCCGAGAGGCAAGGAACGCCTGGCTTCTGCCCATCGTTCAGCTGGCCCTGGAAACCGCGATGCGACGCGGAGAGATGCTAAGCCTGCGATGGCAGTACGTAGACCTTGACCGGCGGGTTGCCTATTTACCGGACACCAAGAACGGCGATGCCCGCTCGGTTCCGCTGTCCACGGCGGCCCTGGCTGCCCTGCGCGCGGTCCCACGCGACCGCCATGGCGACGTGTTTGCCGGGGTCACAGCGGAGGCCGTCAAGCTCTCCTACGCCCGCGCCGTGCGCCGGGCGGCCCTCCACGACCTGCGATTCCACGATTTGCGCCACGAGGCCACCACCCGACTGTTCGAGAAGGGCCTGAACATCATGGAGGTCGCGACCATCACCGGCCACAAGGACCTGCGAATGCTGCGGCGGTACTGGGTTCGCTGCGCGAAGTGGCAACCTTCCTTGACCAGCAGTCTCATGGGTTCAGCCTCCGTCAGGCGGCTTCGGCGCGAACG
>CAYGQN010000482.1:0-3016 GCA_964351795.1 uncultured Gammaproteobacteria bacterium | reverse complement strand
GGCCCCGCCTGATTGTAACGTATGCCAGGATGATGCAAGTGTTGAGGCCGGAGGACTTCCGGCACATCGTGATTTTCACCGGCGCCGGGATCTCCGTGGAGAGCGGCGTACCCACCTACCGGGGCAGCGGCGGGACCTGGCGCGAGTACCGCTGGCAGGAATATGCCTGCGAGGAGGCCTTCGAGCGCGCGCCGGCACAGGTGCTCGACTTCCATGCCCGCCGCCGCCGCGCCGTGGCTGACTGCGAGCCGAACGCCGGGCACGCTGCCATCGCCGCGCTTGCCCGCAGGCACGATGTCGTCACGGTGATTACGCAGAACATCGATGGCCTGCATGGCCGCGCCGGCAACGAGGGCGTGCTGGAGCTGCATGGCAGCCTGTGGCGGGTGCGCTGCCCCTGCCAGGCGGAGCGGGAGGATCCTGATCCGGATTTCATCCGGCGCCGCTGCGCTGAATGCGGTGAGTGGTTGCGCCCGGCGGTCACCTGGTTCGGCGATGCGCTGGACCAGGCGGTATTCAAGGCGGCAGCGCGGGCCGTCAACGACTGCGACCTGTTTATTGCGGTTGGCACCTCCGGAGTCGTCTGGCCGGCGGCGGGCCTGCAGGAGGCCGCGCTCGAGGGGCAGGCCTGTTGCGTGGAGGTGAATCCCGAACCTACCGGGTTCTCCGCGCGCTTCGACGAGGTGCTGCGTGCGCCGGCGGCTGCGGCCTTGCCCGGGCTGTTGGACATCGCCGGATGAGCCGCATGCAGTCGCGTCCTCAGGGCGGACCGCCCTGTTCGGCATCGGTGCCGGTTGGCGCGAGCACGATGGGGCCCTCCACGACCGCGGGCGCCCCCGGTGTCGGCTCGGCGCTGTCCACTGGTGCATCCGGTGACTCCTCGAAGATGCGCGGATCCATCTCCAGTGCGGCCAGGCTGGTTCTTGCCATCGAGACGAAGGGGCTCTGTTCGGCCGCTGGCACGGCATCGGTACGGAAGATGCGCCACAGGGTGTAGGCAGCGAGCAGGAGCATCACCGCGCTGAACTGCAGGGCCAGGCTGGCGGGGCCGAATATCCCCATCGCGGTGCCGCCGATGGCCGGGCCGACGCTGGCCCCGATCCCGTTGATCAGCAGCAGGCCGCGGGTGCCATCGAGCACACGGTCGGCCGACAGCTGGTCGTTGGTCAGCGCCACGCCGATGGAATACACGGCGAAGGAGAACCCCCCGTACAAGGCGCCGAAGACGTAAACCGGGCCGCGGGCGAGGGTGCTGTAGTGCCACAGGCCGAAGGCGGTAGCGGCGGCGCACAGTGCCACGCAAAGCAGGATCACGCGCCTGTCGAGGCGGTCGGACAAATGCCCGATCGGTACCTGCAGGACGGCGCCGCCGACAATGACGCTGGCGAGAAACTGCGCGATTTCCAGCTCGCTGAAGCCCAGGCGCTTCGCGAACACCGCCCCCAGGCCCCAGAAGGCACCATTGGCGATGCCGGTGGCGAACGAGCCGGCCGTCCCGAGCGGGGCGGTACGCAGTAATTCGCCCAGTTCGAGCGTTGGCGCATGGGTGGGCTCGGGTTCGATCATCCGGGTGACCGCAATGGGCACGATAGCGAAGGCGATCAGCACGCCGGCCAGTGCGAAAGTGGCCAGCTCCTGGGCGCCGTAGGGCAGCAGCAGGAACTGGCCGCTGGCAATGGCCAGCAGGTTCACGGCCATGTACAGGGAGAACGTGGCGCCGCGGCTGTCGCCGCTGGCCTGCGCATTGAGCCAGCTTTCGATACTCAGGTAGATGCCGAGCATGCACACGCCGGTGATGAAGCGCAGCAGCATCCAGGCGAAGGGGTCCACGGTGATGCCGTGCATGATGGCGCAGGTGCACAGCGTGGCCGCGCAGGCGGTGAAACCGCGGATGTGCCCGACCCGGCGGATGAGGCCCGGTACCAGGTAGCAGCCCAGCACGAAGCCGAAGAAGTACGATGACATGATCGCGCCAATCAGCGCGGTGCTGTAGTGCTCCAGGGTGCCGCGTACACCCAGCAGGGTGCCGAGCAGGCCGGCGCCGAGCAGCAACAGGCCGGCGCCGAGCAGCAGCGAAAATATTCTCAGAGCAGTCGGGATCATGGTTGCGGGCGTCCGGACCACAGCCGCACCGCGGGGGCAGTGCCGCTGCCGGCCCGGGCCGTTTCAGTCACGCTCCAGCAGCAGCGCCGCCGCGGTGGCACCGGCGCCGCAGATACTGACAAGCCCGTAACGTGCGTTGCAGCGGCGCATTTCCAGCGCCAGCGACAGCGCGATGCGGATGCCGGTGGCGGCGAACGGATGACCGATGGCAATGGAACTGCCGCGGGTGTTCAGCCGTGCCGGGTCGACGCTGCCGATGGCCGCCTCCTGCCAGCCCTGGGCCCAGGCCTTCAGGTTGCAGGCCACCTGGCCGGCGAATGCCTCGTGCACTTCAACCAGATCGATTTGATCAAGGCGAATGCGGTTGCGGGCGAGCAGGCGCGGCACCGCCAGCGCCGGTGCCATGAGCAGGCCCTCGGCCGGATCGATGGCGGCGAACTCGAAATCCCGTATCCAGGCCAGCGGTTCCAGGGCGTTGTCGCCGGTGTGCTTCTCGTGGGCCAGCACCAGCGCCGCGGCGCCATCGGTGAGCGGGCTGGAGGACGCGGCCGTGATGGTGCCGGCCTCGCTCCTGTCGAACACCGGCGGCAGGCGTGCCAGCCGTGTCAGGCTGCTGTCCGAGCGGACCAGGTTGTCGTGATCAAGATCGGCCAGCGCGGCGATCTCCTCGGCCAGCCGCCCGTCGCGCATCGCCGTTGACGCGCGCTTGTGGCTTTCGAGGGCAAGGGCGTCCTGCTCGCCGCGACTGATGTCCCACTCCTTGACCATCAGTTCGCAGTGCTGCCCCATGCTCAGGCCGGTGGAAGGCTCGGCGATGCCGGGCGGCTGGGGCTTCAGATGCCAGGGTCGCAGGCCCGCCAGCAGTCGCAGCCGGGACGGCCAGTCGCGCGCGTAGCCGAAGTCCACCATCAGG
>CAYGQN010000481.1:0-3023 GCA_964351795.1 uncultured Gammaproteobacteria bacterium | reverse complement strand
GGATCGCCTGCAGCTCATCGACCTGTTGCCGCGTAACCGCATCAAGCTGAAGGTGGCGCCGAACTTCCACTGGCTGCCGAACGGGCCCATCCAGCAGTTCTACCAGGCGCGGGTGGAGAAGGAGTTCTTCAGCACCCGCTTCTCGCGCGAGACCGAACGCCTGCTGGTGCTCAACGGCATGCTGGCGGACAGCTCCAACGCCGTGTTCCAGCGCCGCATGGAGCGGCTGGCCGCGGAGTTCTCGACGCTGGCCGAGGATGACGCGAAGCTGCCACTGGCCGAGCGCCACGGCACCACGGCCGTGCTGGCGGTGCGCCGCTGGGAATACCCGCCTTTCGCCGGGCTGAAACGCAAGGCCTGAGCCCGCGCCGGGCTTGAAACCCCCGCCACGGCGGTGGCAGACTCAGGGCCTCGAACCACGGAAACGGATTTCCGAATGCTTCGACATCGCTCGACCCTCCCGCCCTCGCCTGGCCGGCGCCAGGCCCTGCTGCTGCTCCTGCTGGCACTCGCGCTGTGTGGTTGTGAAGGCCCGCCGTCGCGGTTGGTCGACACCGGCTACCGGGCGCATGTGGACAGAATCTACTGGCTGGATGCGCACCGGATCATCTTCCATGGCATGCGGCCGGAGTCGGCGGACCCCGACGAGCGTCGCAACGCTATCCGCATCCACGATACCCGTACGGGCGAAACAAGCGTTTATCGGTATGCCGAGAAGGACGTCGGGCTCTGCTCCCACAACGGCTGGATCGATTATCGCGCCAACCCCGACGAGGTCCGTTACGACAAGAGCAACCGCTTCCTGCGCTGGCGCGGCTGGTTCGGCGAGGAAACCCTGAACGACCTCGATCTCCCGGCGGACGCCTCCCCCAGACTCGATCGCTTCAGTTGCCGCTGGTATGCCGACCTCCATCCGCTGCCGGCGCTCCTGGAAGACACCTACCGCGTTGGTGTTGGTTACGGGCGCGTGCAGATGGTGCCGGAGGGCGAGGGGCGCAATTCGCTGTGGTTCGACGACACCGGCGAGCGCGGCCTGCTGCTCGATACCGCCTTCGCCACGAGAAGCTTCCTGCCGGCCCCGTTCCTCGGTGGCTACGTGCATATCGACCCGGTGTTCCCGGAGGCCAGGCAGACCGCGTGGCGCGAGACCGACTGCCTGCGGATGCGCGTGCTGCGCCTTCGCGACGGCACGCCGGAGGTAGCGGAATCCTGCATCCCCTGGCCCGGCTTTCCGGTCCCGGTTTGGAGCAATCTGCATCCGGTGCGCGATGGGTACCTGATCCTGAATACCCCCCGGCGAAAATCCGATCGTGTCCGCAACCACTATTTCACCGCCGGGCAGCTGATCCCGCTGTACCGCGGGCACCTGCTCAGTCCGCCGGCGATCTCCACCGATGGCTGCCGGGTCGCGCTGGCGCCGAGCATGCCGCAGCGGCCGCGGATACTGACGCTGCAGTACATCGATCTTTGCAAGCTCAGGGAGGAGCTGCCCGATGACGACAAGCCCGATCAGCCCGGAACGCGCACTTGATTTTGCCGACCTCGCCTACGCGGTGGGCAATGGCCCGCTGACGCTACCAGACCGCCTCGATGATGCGGGTTGGCGGCAGTGGCAAGGCGGTCAGGCCGGCGGCCGGATTGTTGATACGGACACCGGGCTCAAAGGCGCTGTATTCCAGAATGGCAGCACAGTGGTCGTGGCTTTCGCGGGCACCGAGGGGGCCCAGGATGCCTTCGCGGACCTGGGGCTTGGCTGGGGGCAATGGAAGATTGGACGGGAGCAGCTGCCTCGCATTTACCGCGAATTGGGCTCTGACGTCCGCGAGGTCCATTTCGTCGGCCACAGTCTCGGCGGCGCGCTGGCGCAATACGCGGCCTACGAGTTCGTACTGGACCAGCAGCAGGAACTGGTGAGCAGCGACATCGCCGTCGGCGCTACCACCTTCAATGCGCTGGGCGGCGCCGCGGGCCTGCTGCAGAACCTGCCCGAAGCGCGTCCGGGTGCCTGGTTCGATCCGCTGCTGCTCGATGCGCAGCAAGCGAACTTCCGGCACTACATCCTCGGTGGCGACCTGGTGTCACGGCTGGGCGATGGCCATGTGGGCGGTGCCGTCCTGCGGGTGCCGGACCCGCGCCATCCCCCGGGCGCGACGCTGGACCTGGTCACCGCGCACACGGTCACCACGCTGCGCCAGCTTGGCAGTGAACTCGGCGGCTTCGGCGCGGCCGTGGCCACGGCCGTCGACTATCTGCAGGTCGACAGGCTGCAGGAGCGGGTGGCGAACTTCGGCGGCCTGCTGAATGTCTCGGGCGAGGCGGGGGAGGTCGAGGGCGTGCTGCGTACCGTCAGCGCAGTGAGCAGCCAGCTGGGCATGCTGGTCGCGGCGCCGCTGGACCCGGCCGCCCGCCAGATGGAAGGCTTCCTGAAAGCCATCTTCGGCAACCTGCACGACGCGGTGAACCTGCCGGACCCGATCCGCCAGGGCTTCGGCGCGCTGCAGGCCGTGCCGGTGTACGCGGCCGTGCTGCAACGCCTGGCTCTCTCCCAGGCTGCGCTGGCGGTCAGCGGTGCGACGCTGACGCTGGCGGTGCTCTCGGATGTGCTCGAGGTGAGCCTGGACACCCTGGTGGGCTTCTCTGGCCTGCCCCCCGAGCTGGTCGAGCGCCTTGACCTGACCGACGAGGCCGTGGCGGCGATCGGCGGGCTGGTCGGGGTCGCCGGGCAGTTGCGGCGCGCCTTCCTGCCGCAGGGCGATGTGTTCCAGGCCGGCAACCGCGCGCAGCTGTTCGCCGAGCCCGTGCCCGAGGGCCTTGCCGGGCCGTTGCACATCACGCTGGAGGCGCCGGTGCCCGAGGCCACCTACCTGCTGCTCGAAGTGGGCGACCCCGGCCGGCTGACCCTGGCAGGCCCTGCCCACGGTGCCGAGGTCCGGCCGACCGGTCGGGCTGATCGCTTCCTGGTGCGGGTGCCGCAGGGGCAGGCGACGGTCACGGTGGACGCCATCACCGTGGCCGACGACAAC
>CAYGQN010000480.1:0-3025 GCA_964351795.1 uncultured Gammaproteobacteria bacterium | reverse complement strand
GATCGCCCTCCACCTGCCAGTGCTCTGCTGAGCGGTGCAGGGCCGCGTCGTTGCAGAGATCGGCCGCGCGCGCGAAGGCCTCAAGGCCGCCGCCGTCGGCGGCAGGCGCCGCTGCCTCCTCTGCCAGCAACTCACCCTCGGGGGCGTAGCCACTGCCGCTCACCGAGTACCGCCCGCTGTCGATGACCACGGTGGCCACCATCATCTCGTTGCGGGTGAGCGTGCCGGTCTTGTCGCTGCAGATGACCGAGACGGCGCCGATGGTCTCGATGGCGGGCAGTCGCCGGACGATCGCGTTGCGCCTGGCCATGGCCTGCACACCGACGGCCAGGGTGATGGTCAGCACCGCGGGCAGGCCCTCGGGAATGGCGGCCACCGACAGGCCGACCACGCTCATGAACAGCTCCGGAAACGGGAGGTGGCCGACGAAATACCCGTACAACAGCAAGGCGCCGGCGATAAGCAGAATCAGCACCGTCAGCCAGCGGGCGAAGGCATCCATCTGTGCGACCAGGGGCGTGGTGAGGGTCTGCACGCCCGAGAGCATGGTGCTGATCCGGCCGATCTCGGTATCGGCGCCGGTGGCCACCACCACGCCGCGGCCGGCCCCGGCGGTCACCAGCGTGCCGCTGAAGGCCATGCAGGCGCGGTCCCCCGGCGCGGTGTCGCCCGCCACCGCCTCGATGGCCTTCTCCGCCGGCACGGATTCACCCGTCAGGATCGCCTCCTCGATGCGCAGGCTGTTGATGGCCATCAGGCGGATATCCGCCGGCACCCGTTCGCCGGCCTCCAGCAGCACGATGTCACCCGGCACCACCGCCGCGCTGTCGATACTGCGTCGCCGGCCATCGCGGATGACCGTGGTGCGCGGGGCCAGCATCTGGCGAATGGCATCCATGGCCTGTTCGGCGCGGCCCTCCTGCACGAAACCGATGATGGCATTGGCCACCACTACCGCCAGGATCACGACCGTATCGACCCCGTGCCCCAGCAGGGCGGTGATGCCGGCGGCGACCAGCAGGACGTAGATCAGGACATTGTGGAAATGCGAAAGGAACCGCAGCACGGGCCCGCGCCGCGGGGGCGCGGGCAGCCGGTTGGCGCCAAAGCGCTGCAGGCGTTCGGCCGCGTCCGCGGCGGACAGCCCGTCCGCACGGCCACGAGCGTGAGCCAGCGCCTGCTCGGCGGACAGGGAATGCGGGCTGCTGAGGGCGTGTTCTGGGGTCACCATGGCTCCATCGGGGCGGGTGCCGCGGAAACGGCCAGCCGGCGGGGCTGGCGCGGCCGCCGATGGCGGCGGCTGAACGGCACTGAGAGCGCCCCATTATCGGTGATCCGGTACGCTCGTCGACACCGCAGCGCCCGCCACGCCGCGGGCAGGCAATCTTCCCGCCCGCCAGCGGCTATCATGGCCTGACAGCCATCGCACCGCAGCCCGGCACCGACCATGGAAACCGACGCCACCGATACGCACCAGCCGGGCACCTCATGCTGACACTGCTGCCGCGAACGCTGCGGGGTCGGACGGTGCTGCTGACCGGGGCCACCATCGTGCTCTCGCACCTGCTCGGCCTGATCGTCTACATGGCCGCCAACGCGGCCGACCTCAGTGCTGCCCGCGAGCAGTATATTGCCGATCAGCTGGTCACCATCACACGCTTGTGCGAGCAGCTCCCGGCCGACGAGCGCGCCTCCACCGCCGCCCTGCTGTCGGATTTCTCCATGCAGTTGTCGGTAAGCGATACCCCCCTCATTATCGAGAATGACGCCATGGAGACGGACGTCGAGGGCCTGCGCCGGCTGCTGGGCCTGGCCATCGGCCCGACCTTCAACCAGGGCGTACTGGCGGATTACCGTGACGTGGTCGGCGATGACATCGACTACGTCCGGCTGACCGACCTGCCGCAGCGCCCCATCGCCACGCAGCGCGTGAGCCGCCTGTTCCGCTTCCACAGCGACGTACTCGTATCGATACGACTCAACGACGGCCAGTGGCTCAATGCCATGGTCCCGGGCCCTCCTCTTGCGGGCCTGTCCATCGCCGGCATCATTCCCTCCATGCTGCTCATGACCCTGCTGGCCATCGGCCTGACCAACTGGATCATCGGCCGCCCGCTGGGCGCCATCGCACGGTTCGCGGCCACCAGCGAGGCCATGGCGCGCGATCTGTCCCGCACCGACCTGCCACCCGAGCAGGGTGCCCCTGAGCTGCGCCGGGCGGCACGGGCCTTCAACACCGTGCATCGCCGCGCCCGTACCCTGCTCGAGGATCGCGACCGGATGATCGCCGGCCTGACCAACGCCCTTGGGCCTCCGCTGTCGCGGCTGCGGCTGCGCATGCAGTACCTCGGCAGCGACCAGGAGCGTGCCCTGATGGCCCGTGATCTCGACGACATGGAATGCATGCTCGAATCCGTGTCGCGGTTGGAGCACAGCGCCCTGCTCGAGCAGAAACGCTTCCAGGTGGATCTCGGCGCCATGCTCGCCGATCTGGCCCGCGAGCACGCGCTGCCGCCGCCGGAGCTGGTACTGCACGGGGTGCCGGCAATCCACTACCATTGCGCGCCGGAGGCCATGCGCCAGGCCCTGGCCGAACTGGTGGACAACGCGGTGACCTACGGCAGCGACGTGAGGATACGCATGCAACTGCGTCCGGATGAACTGCTGATCTGCGTCGACGACCAGGGGCCGGGCCTTGCCACGGCAGAGCAGGAGCAGGTGTTCCAGCCCTTCCAGCGGCTCGAACCGGCACCGGCGCGCAACCGCCGCGGCCTGGGCCTTGGACTGCCACGGGCCCGCGCCATCATCGATGCTCACGGCGGCGAGCTTACGCTCACGCACCCGGGCGCCGACCGGGGCCTGCGCGCACGGGTGAGTCTGCCGCTGACCGGCCTCGCCGACAGCGGACGGGACTGAGCGGTCAGCACGGCACCACCCGCACCCACACACGGAGAACCCGCATGCTGCTTGAAATCGCCGACCAGGAACACGACAGCACTATCGAAACCGATGAATCCAACCAGGG
>CAYGQN010000479.1:1517-3029 GCA_964351795.1 uncultured Gammaproteobacteria bacterium | reverse complement strand
TTGCTGATCCCTATCCCGCCGCCACTGCCGGTAAGCACCTCGGCGCTGGCGTCGGCCGCGCCCAGGCCCTTGCCGCTGTCGCGCACGGCAATGCTGAGGGTCTCGCCAAGGCGTTGCAGCTCGATGTCGATATGCCCGCCGTGCTCGCAGGGTTCGATGCCGTGGCGTACGGCATTCTCCACCAGCGGTTGCAGCAGCAACGGCGGCAGGGGCAGATCGGCGAGTGCCGGCGGCAGGTCGATGCGATAGCTCAGGCGCTTGCCCATGCGATGGTGCTGGATATCCAGGTAGGCCCGCACCAGCGCCAGCTCGTCGGCCACGGTGGTGTGGGCCGAGCGCGTGCGTTCCAGGCTCGCCCGCAACAGCGTGGTCAGGTCGGTGACCATGGCCTCGGCCTGCTCGGGTTTATCGCGGATCATGCTGGCCACGTTGGAGAGCGTGTTGAACAGGAAGTGGGGTTCGATCTGCGCCTGCAGCAGCCGCAGCTCGGTCTCCAGCCGCAGCTTCTCCTGCTGCAGGCGTTCGCTGTTTGCCTGCGCCAGGGCCGTACGCAGGGACTGCGTGCGGCCATGGGTGCCCATGAGCTGCAGGCCGACCAGGCCGAAGAAAATCCCCAGTACCCAGTTGTCCAGTGCCTCGACGAAGAACAGTACCGGCTTGCCGAGCACCGCAGCGGCCAGCAACAGCGCGGCCACCAGCCCGACCAGGGTGACGGGAACGGGTACCAGGTAGGGCGAGATCAGGCCCTCCAGGCGCGGCTCCAGCAACATCGACGCACTGGCGACGCACCAGCCGATGAAGCAAGAGACCGTCAACAGCTCGATGAACGGCTGCGAGGGATCCAGCGTCCACAGCAGCACCGCGATGGCCATGCAGAAGGCGGTGGTATAGCCGTAGATGCGCACCAGCCCCAGTGCCGGTGCCGTGCCGTCGCTAATCAACAGCGCCTGCTCATGCCGCGACGAAGCGACCATGCAGGCCAAGCGGCAGCGCGTAGGGCAAGCTGGCGCTTGCCACCGGCCCGGCTTCCAGCGCGCTCACGTCGAACACGTTCAATTCGGTGCATTGCGTGAGCGTGTTGATCACCGGGCCCAGCACCCAGCCGGCGCCGTCCGGCGCCGACCCCGGCGCCGGCACGAACAGGTGCTCTTCGGGCACCATGCCGGCCGGGTAGCGGAAGCGGCTCAACTGCTCGCCGCGCTCGTCGTAGACGACCACGCTGTCATACAGCGGGTGCCCCGGCGGCTGCGCGCGGCTGCGCCCGAGCATCACCAGGCGGTGATTGCGGGCACCACTCACGCGCGGATCGATCACCGGGAACTCGGTGGCCAGGTCGGCATCGAACATCGGCGCTTCGCGGATGGTACCGGCACGGGTGTCGAGCTCGTAACGATGGTGACGGCTGGCGCCGGGCTCGTATGGCTCACCACGCATGACCGCTGCAAAGCCCTCGACCATGTCCCGCGGATCCGGGCTGCGCGCACCATCGAATCGCATCACCCCGGCCTCGTC
>CAYGQN010000479.1:0-1507 GCA_964351795.1 uncultured Gammaproteobacteria bacterium | reverse complement strand
ACCAGGTGCCGCGCGGTCATCAGGAAATCATGGGGCATGCCCATGGGTTCGCAGGGCACCACGCCCGTGCGCCGGACCGCGCCGTCCGGACCCAGGTGCCACAACACCAGCAAACCGGGGCCGCTGGCATAGCCGAAATTCCACAACTGCCCGTCGGCCTCCAGGCGCGGATGCGCGGAGAACGGTGCGCCGCGGGTTGCCGGCGAGAAGCTGTGCAGGCCGCGGGTGGCAAGGGAGTCCGGATCGATGTCCCAGGGCGAGCCCGCCTCCCACAGCGCCAGCAAACGGCCACCGTGGTGCAGCACGCTGATGTTGCCGGGGTTGATGGTGTCCGGGCTGGCCGGCGGCCGGGCGGCCGGCGGGCGGGTGCCGAAACCGGCGTACAGGGCGCGACCGGCATCGGCTTCGGCCTGCCGCTTGTGGGTGCGGATCATGCGTGCCTGGTGCGCCAGCCCATCGGCATCGATACGGAAGGCCTGCACCATGCCGTCGCCGTCGAACCAGTGCCCCGCGCGGAAGCCGCCGACTTCGTAGCCGGCGGGCCCGTTGCGGTACAGCGTGCCGCGCAGCCCCGCCGGCAGGCGGCCGGACCAGCTCACGCGGCTGCTGTAGCTGTCCTCGCTGACCGAGCGGAAAGCAAGCAACCACGGCTTGCCGGCCAGCGCGGCGTGGAAGCCTTGCCAATCATCACTGGCAGCCCGCACCCGGGCGGCGCCGGGCAGAAGGCCGCCGGCGAGAGCCAGCGCGGGGATTGTCAGCAGAGTTCTTCGCAGCATGATGGCGGCCCCTCAGCGGTTGAGCCTGATGTCCTGGACGACGTCGGCTTCCAGCCCGAAGCGGGCGTCGGACCAGCCGGGCGGGCCGAAGCTGCCGCGGGCGTCGTTGCTGAAGCCCCAGGGCTCGGTGGGCATGCCGACCAGGTTGGCATCCAGCGTGCCGTTGCCGTTGTTGTCCTGCATGACACGCACGGCGTAGTCCCCGGCTAGCAGGGCGTCGGTACGCACCGTCACAACGGTGTCCGAGGCAGGCAGGATGAAGGCGGCCACGGGCGGCGCCTCTTTCCTGAAGGCCGCCTTGCTAGCAACCACTTCCAGCATGACGTTACCGCCATCCACGGCGACGTTGTGGATGCGCAGGCTCAGTTCGGCGGCGGCTGCGCCGCTGCCGGTGGCCAACAGCAACAGGATGGTCAGTGAGACTCTCAGGCGAGGCTTCATGGCTGGCTCCAGGGTTGATCGAAGCGCCAGCCTAAGCCGCCTGCCCGGGCAATGGGCGAGCTTGCGACGAAACGCCGAGGGCGGCGACGAGGCGGCAAACGGCGGCGCTGAAAGTGCAGCGGCCACGGCGAGCAGCGCTGCCGGCACGCACTGTCGGGCAGGGCGGACTGGTCGCGTCCGGGCACGGGCATCGGGAACAGACCGGGGGTTCGACCCGTGCCGGCGCACGCCATCCAGCAACGGCGACCTGCCGGCAGGATGACGGTATTGCCAACCGGACGGGTTTGCCG
>CAYGQN010000478.1:1357-3039 GCA_964351795.1 uncultured Gammaproteobacteria bacterium | reverse complement strand
GGCGGCGCCGGCCGCCGCGCCCTTGGCGGCGGCGCTGCCCAGGCTCAGCCCGAGGTCGGACAACAGCGTCGTGTCGAAGGGGTCCAGCGTCCACTCCACGCCGCGGATGGGCAGATCGTCGGGGGCGAAGGCGGTGTCATCGAAACCGAACTGCGCCAGCAGATCGTGGTTGAGGCGCCGCTCGCGATCCTGCACCTGCTGCTCGATGCCCGTGGTGTCGTCGCCGGCGTGCAGACCGGCGAAGTCGAGCAGGGCTTCGGCAATGAGTGCAGCGGCGGCTTCGCGCTGGCGCTGGCGCTCGCTGGCACGCAGTTCCACCAGCCGTTCGCAGTGGCCTTCCGCGGCCGGCAGCAGCAGGGCGACCTGGCGCAGCAGGCGCTCCTCGTCGCGCGGGTCGAACACCACGCTGTCGAACGCCACCACGTTGTGCAGGCCGGCCTGCTGCAGGCGCTCGCGCCAGCCGGCCGCATCCGCCGAGGCGGCCGCCACGAAGTTCAGCACCACCAGCACCGGCCGGCCCGACCAGGCGAGGATCACGAACTCGTCCTGGTACTTGCCGCCCGGTGGTTCCCGCGCATCCACCACGTACAGGCTGAGGTCGGCGGCGAGGATCTCCGCCAGGGCATCGGCCTCGGCGCCGAAGCCGGCTGCCGCCGGGCAGTCGAGGAAGCGCTGGATCCGCTCCCGGCCCGGCAGGCGCGGGTTCCCGTCCACGGCGTGCAGGGCATCCAGCAGGCCCATGGAATCCTCGAAGCCGGGCGTATCGACCAGGGTCAGTGCCAGGCCCGCGCCGAGGTCCAGCCGCAGGGGTTCGATCGCACGGGTGGTCGCCGGGCTGATCGAAACCTCGCCGAAGCCCGGGTCCCGCGACAGCGTGCGCAGGATGGACGTCTTGCCCGCATTGGTATGGCCGACCACGGCCAGGTGCAGATCCGCCGCCGTGCTCATCGGCCTGGCACCGGGGTCAGATCATGTTGCCGGCCCGCCTCGATGCCGGCCTCGGCGGCCAGCGTCTGCCAGTCGCTCAGGCGGGTGGCCGCCGCCTCGGCGGGCAGGGCCGTCCAGGCCGCCGAGCCGGTCAGCACCAGGTGCACGGGCACGCGGCTGGCGCGGACGATGTCCGCCAGGGCGCGGCCGAGGCCGCGGTCGGGCGAGCTGGCGAGGTCCACGCTCACGCACAGCGCCGGCCACGGTTGCTCGCCGGCCAGGCGTTCCAGCAACTGCCGCTCGTCCTCGCGCGTGCTGATGATACCGAGGTCGGCCGCGGGCGCGGCCGGCTCGATGGCCGCTGCCGGTGGCCGTTCCAGCGCGACCCAGGCGGCCTGCGCCGGTGGCGGGCTGGCATCGCCCGGTGGCGGTACCGGCCTGGCCGGCGCGGCCGCCAGCGGGCCGCCCGGCCGTGAGCCGGCATGGGTGACCGGCAGCAGCAGCGGCTGCAGGCGCGCATAGCCGGGTCGGCCGGTGGACGGCTGCAGGCGCGCCAGGCCGGCCCGCAGGGCCAGCGCATCCACGCCGGCCGCCAGCAGGCGCGGCAGCAGGCCGAACAGGACGATGGCGCCGAGTATGAACAGCCCCCAGCGCCGGCGCAGCTCCGGGTCGGCCACCGGCAGGCCGACCCGGCTGGCCAGGATGTCGGCGTTGTCCGGCACGGGCAGGCCGAGCAGGCCGACCCAGCCCGTGAG
>CAYGQN010000478.1:0-1347 GCA_964351795.1 uncultured Gammaproteobacteria bacterium | reverse complement strand
CGTCCGCTCGCCAGGAGTTCCTGTCCGCCACCCGCGTACCGAGCAGGTCACGCATGCTCGCCGCCGACAGCAGCGTCGTGCCCCAGGCGAAGTCCACCTGGCGCAGCAGCAGCAGCCACCAGCAGCCGGCCAGGGCGCCGCCGAGCAGGGCCGTCCAGAACAGGTGCGAGGTCAGCAGCAGGCGATGATGGCCGGGCCCGCTGGCGTACAGGAACTCGCGCCAGGCACGGCGCACCGGGGAATGAGCGGCGGTGGCCTGGCCGCGCAGGCGGTCGATGAGATCGAGCAGGTCCAGCGCCCGCCGCCCCACCCAGCCGCCGGCGGCATCGCGCCGGCCGAGCAGCATCCAGGCCGTGCCCAGCAGCCACAGCAGCAGGCTGAGCGCATTCGGCAGAACCAGCACGGCCAGCAGCACGGTGACGTTGGCTTCGGCGGGCTGGCCCTGGGGCAATGCCCGGGCGGCGCCGAAGCCGGCCAGCAGACCCAGCCCGGCCAGCGTCAGGCTGGCGCGGCGAAAACCCAGCAGTGCCCGGTCCAGGGCGTCGTCGAGATCCAGCGGCGCGGCGAGCAGGCCGGCCCGGGCGAGGATGCGCGAGGACAGGTCCGCGCCGGCCCGGATCGCCCGGGCCTCGACCCCGGCATCACGCAGGGGTTCGCCCGCGGCTTCCTCGGTCAGTCGCAGGGCTTCGGCAAGCAGGTAGGGACGGAGGTTGGCGGGCAAGCTGGCAGCGTCCGTGGCGCGCGGCACCGGTTCAGGTGAGTGGCGATCCTACCGCATCGCCACCACCGGGCCGCGCGCCGCGCTTGCTAGGGTTTGCGCCGCGGCGTGCGGGCCTTGCCCTTGCCGGCCCTGGGCGCCGGCGCGGCCTTGTCGCTGCGCCGCCCGGGCGAGGGCCGCCGGCGGGCGGCAGTGCGCGTGATACGCAGGGCTTCACCGCACACGCGGGTTTTCTTCAGGGTCTGGAATATCTCCGCCGGCATACCCATGGGCAGGTCCACGGTGCTGTGGTCGCCCTGGATGTCGATGCGACCGATGTCGCGCCCGTTCAGGCCCGCCTCGCTGGCAATGGCGCCCACGATGTTGGCCGGCTTGACACCATGATCATGACCGACCTCGATGCGGAAGGTCTCCATGCCGGGCGGTGCGCGATGCGGGCGCTCGCCGGCCGGGCTGTCCGGGGCCTGCGAGTCCGAAGCGGGTGCGCCCGGCGCTGCCGCTGGCCGCGGCCGGTCCTCGCGGCCCGGTCGGGCAGCGCGCTCGGGGCGCTCAGGCCGCTCGTGGTGCTTCGGGCGCTCGGGGCGCCCCGGCCGCGCGGAGCCGGGCGGTGCAGCCGCGGCCCCTGTGGG
>CAYGQN010000477.1:0-3057 GCA_964351795.1 uncultured Gammaproteobacteria bacterium | reverse complement strand
TCCCGTATCTCGTACTCGCCCTCCTGCTGCTCGGCGCCTGTGGCGGCAGCACCGAATACTTTCCGCTGGAACCGGGGCAGATGCTGTCCTACCGGCAACTGGTGCGCATCCGCGGCGAGGAAACCACGCAGAAATTCATTGTCGCCGGCATTGGTCCGGCCGAAATCGCCGGGGTGACCGTGTTCGAGCAGCGGGCCCAGCGCAGCGATGCACGCTTCTACCGCCGCCGGGAGGACGGGCTGTACCGCTTCCGAGCAGCCACGAAGAATGACCCGCCCGGGCGCGGACCGTTCGTCGAGGAACTCGTGCTGCCGCTGCCGGTGGACGATGACCGCCAGTGGACGCTGGGCAGTCGCCTGCGCCTGATTGAAAGCCGCACCTTCGCCGCCGAGGATCGCCTGGCACCGCTGCCGCTGCCGGTGCGCCTGGAGTATTCCGTTCGCGACACCAACGCCAGCGTCACGGTGCCGGCCGGTCGCTTCAGCGGCTGCCTGCACATCGTTGCCAGCGGTGCCACCACCGTGCCGGTGGACCGGCGCAACGCCAAGGCCAGCGTGAAGGTGGAGCATCACGACTGGTACGCCCCCGGCGTCGGCCTGGTGCGCTCGGAGCGCCAGGAGACCAGCGACAGCCCTTTCCTGCACAACGGCAGCTACGTGCTGGAACTGGAAAACATCGACGGCTGACGCAGCACGCCTCGCCAGGCAAAGCAGGCGGCGGCAACCCCGACCGGGGCCGGGCGTTGCGCCCCCCGCCGGCCCGCCCGCAGCACGCCCTCCGCATGGCACGCCCCCGGGCATCGCCCGGGTGCGGTGCCGCCCCGGCCGCGCCGGGGGTCATGCATCGCCCCCGGCGCCCTGCTAAACTATTCGTACATCGAACACTTGTTCGTAATACGCACAAACGTCCGGGGGGATGAACCATGCCGAAACCCTACCTGCGCAATGCCTGGTATTGCGCCGCATGGAGTGACGAGGTCACCAGCGGCCTGTTCGAGCGCACCATCGCCGGGGAGTCACTGCTGCTGTACCGCCGCCCGGACGGCAGCCCGGTTTGCATGGGCAACACCTGTCCGCACCGCTTCGCCCCCCTGCACATGGGCCGCCTGCACGACGACGTGGTCGAATGCCCCTACCATGGCCTGCGCTTCGACAGCCAGGGGCAGTGCGTTTACAACCCGCACGGCGACGGCCGGATCCCCGGCAAGGCCCGCACGCGCGTGTACCCGGTGGTCGAAGCCCACGCCATGCTGTGGGTGTGGCCGGGCGAGCCGGCGCTCGCGGACCCGAGCGCGATCCCCGATTTCAGCTGCCACACCGACAACCGCTTTCCCACCGTGAAGGGCGTGATCGAGATGGCCGGCAACTACGAGCTCATCACCGACAACCTCATGGACCTCACCCACGTGGAGTTCGTGCACGCCGGCATTCTCGGCAGCGATGCCATCAAGCGCGGCCAGCACGAAATCCTGCAGACCGGCACCACGGTGTACTCCAATCGCTGGTGCCCGGACGGCCTGGCGCCACCGGCCTGGGACATGATGATGGGCGGTTACGGCAAGCCGGTGGACCACTGGCTGTACATGCGCTGGGACGCGCCCGCGCACATGCTGCTGGACGTGGGCATCACCCCGACCGGCCAGCCGCGCGACGCCGGCATCTGGATGTACGGCACCGACATCCTCACCCCCCGCGACCAGACCAGCACCTGGTACTTCTGGGGCTGCTCGCGCTCGTACCGCATCGACGATCCCGCCGCCGACCGGGAATGGGAGCAGGCCATCGATGCCGCCTTCGCCGGCCAGGACAAGCCCATCATCGAGGCCCAGCAACGCATGCTGCAGATGCACGGCGCCATCGACCTGGACGAGGTCGAGCCGGTGCTGCTCAGCACCGATGCCGGCCCGATGCGTTGCCGGCGGCTGCTGCAGAAGCTGCGCGAGGCCGAACCCGGCGGCGGCCGGCCGGAGCCGCGCAACCCGCTGCTGACCGAACTGCTCGCCAGGGAGCGCGCCGGCTACGACGGTCGGGTCCAGCCCGTGGTCTGAGGGGCCTGCCACACCCGGTGCCCCGAGGCAGGCAGCGGCGTGGCACGGACCCGATCATGCTCTATAGTGCATCTCAATATTTTTTCATGCACTATAGTGCCCATGACGAACCCCGCCACGCCGCCCGACGACGATCACGACGGCTACCTCGCCGAACTCGGTGACCGGGTCCGCAAGCTGCGCGCACTGCGCGGCATGTCCCGACGCCAGCTGGCCGGGGCGGCGGCGGTATCGGAACGCTACCTGGCGCAGCTTGAGACCGGCCGCGGCAACATCACCCTGGCCATCCTGCGGCGCATCGCGGCGGCCATCGGTGTACCGGCAGAGGAACTGGTGCGCGAAGGGCCACAGCCGACCGCGGAGTACGGCCTCCTGCTGGATCACCTGCGGCGCCTGGATGCCGAGGGTATCGCCCGCGCCTATGCCCTGCTCACCGGCGCCGGCGACACCTCGCCCGCGCGTTGCCAGCGCATCGCCCTGGTGGGCCTGCGCGGCGCCGGCAAGACCACCGTCGGCGCTGCCCTGGGCCGGCGCTTGTCCATGCCCTTCATCGAGCTGGTGCAGGAAATCGAGCGCGAAGCCGGCCGCGGCATCGGCGCGATCCTGGCCAGCGAGTCCCAGGCCGGCTACCGCGCCCTGGAACGCCGCGCCCTGGAGCAGGTCACCCAGCGCTTCGAGCGCGTCATCGTCGCCACCGGCGGCAGCCTGGTGTCCGAACGTGCCACCTACGAGTACCTGCTGCGCAATTACTACACCCTGTGGCTGAAAGCCGAGCCGGCCGAGCACATGGCCCGCGTGATTGCCCAGGGCGACCTGCGTCCCATGGCCGACAACGACCAGGCCATGGATGACCTGCTGCGGATCCTCGCCGAGCGCGAGCCGCTGTACGGCCTGGCCGATCGCACCATCGCCACCTCCGGCAAGTCACTGCAGGCCACGCTGGCCGACCTGCTGGCCTGCCTGCCCGTCGCCGCCCCCGCGGCCGTAACCGAGGAAGCCCTTTGATGTCC
>CAYGQN010000476.1:0-3064 GCA_964351795.1 uncultured Gammaproteobacteria bacterium | reverse complement strand
TGGTCGGTTATGGTGTGTTCCGTGGCCTGGTGGAGTTCGTTCGGGTGCCGGATGCGCACCTGGGCTACCTGGCGTTCGGCTGGCTTACCATGGGCCAGGTCCTGTGCCTGCCCATGATTGCGGCCGGCCTGTGGCTGCTGCTGCGGGCGCGCCACCAGCCGCTGGCCGGCGCTTGAGCCGCGGCGGCCAGAGCTGCCGGTGACTGCGGTGGCCACCATCAACGGAAGTGCCCGCGGCCCTGGGTCATGCCTCCCGACAGCTGCCCCGGCACGTCCGCGGCGCGGCCGGGCGGGTCAACAGCGCTGAGGAGAAGCTCGATGCAGCAGTACCTGGACCTGCTTCGCCATGTCCGTGACAACGGCGTGGAGAAAAGCGATCGTACCGGTACCGGCACGCGCAGCGTGTTCGGCTACCAGATGCGCTTCGACCTTGCCGACGGCTTCCCGCTGGTGACCACCAAGCGCGTGCACGTGAAGTCCATCATCCACGAGCTGTTGTGGTTCCTGCGCGGGGAGACCAACGTCGCCTCGCTGCGCGAGGCGGGCGTGAGCATCTGGGACGAGTGGGCCGGCCCGGATGGCGACCTCGGGCCAGTGTACGGTTACCAATGGCGGTCCTGGCCGGCACCGGACGGCCGCCACGTCGACCAGATCGCGCGGGTCGTCGAGCAACTGAACACCGATCCCGATTCCCGGCGGATCATCGTCAGCGCCTGGAATGTCGGTCAGATCGAGCAGATGGCGCTCGCGCCCTGCCATGCGCTGTTCCAGTTCTACGTCGCCAACGGGCGCCTGTCCTGCCAGCTCTACCAGCGCAGTGCCGACGTGTTCCTGGGCGTGCCGTTCAACATCGCCAGCTACGCCTTGCTGACGCTGATGCTGGCGCAGGTCTGCGAGCTGCAGCCGGGGGATTTCATCCACACCTTCGGGGATGCGCACATCTACCTGAACCATCTCGAGCAGACCGACGAGCAACTCGCGCGCACGCCCTACCCCCTGCCGGCGATGCAGCTGAACCCGGCGGTGCGTTCGATTTTCGACTTCCGCTACGAGGATTTCGAGTTGCAGGGCTATCGCAGCCATCCGCACATCGCGGCGCCGGTGGCCGTATGAGCGCCCTGCACGTGGTGGTGGCGGTGGCCGACAACGGTGTCATCGGCCACCGCGGTGATCTGCCCTGGCGGCTGCCGGCCGACCTGCGCCATTTCCGCGCCGTCACCATGGGGCACCCGATCATCATGGGCCGGCGGACCTGGGAGTCGATTGGCCGGCCGTTGCCCGGGCGAACCAACATCGTCATCAGCTCGCGCACGGATATTGCGATGGCCGATGCCGAGGTCTACGCCTCGCTGGGGGCGGCGCAGTCGGCGCACGCCGGCGCCAGCCGGCTGATGATCATCGGCGGGGCGAAGCTGTACGCCGAGGCGGTGCCGCGGGCGGACGTGGTGCACCTGACCGAGGTCCATGGCGAGCCCGAGGGCGACACCTTCTTCCCGGGCCTGAACCCGATGCAATGGCGGGAGGTGTCACGCCAGCGCCACGGCGCCGATTCGGACAACGAGTACGACTACAGTTTCGTGGAACTCGTCCGCCGCGACGGCACGCTGTAGCGCCTGCCGGTTTCCACCTCGAGGGCGGTGAGTTCCCCGCCCCAGACGCAGCCGGTATCCAGGGCATGGACGCGATGCTCGCGCTCCTGGTCGGGGCCCAGGCGCAGCGTCGACCAGTGCCCGAAGCAGATCGGCACCCCGGCCGAGCGCCGGCCGGGCACGGCATACCAGGGCAGCAGCGCGGCATCCTGCGTGCCGGGCGGCCCCTTGTCCTGCATGGCCATGGCGCCATCGCGCCCGCAATAGCGGATGCGGGTGAGGGCGTTGATGATGAAGCGCAGGCGCTCCATGCCGGCCAGGGCCGGATCCCAGATGGCCGGCGCGTCGCCGTACATGCCGGCCAGCAGGGCCCGGAATTCCGGACCGTGCAAGACCGATTCCACCTCGCGGGCGCAGGCCACCGCGTCCTCGCGACGCCACTGGGCAGCGAGGCCGGCGTGTACGTACAGCATGGCGGGCGTGTCGATGAGCAGTGGTTGGGCGCGCAGCCAGTCGAGCAGTGCATCCCGGTCCGGCGCCGCCAGGATGGCCTCCAGGGTGTCGCGTTGGCGGGCAGGGCCGCCGAAGCCCTCGGCCTGGGCGAGCAGGTGCAGATCATGGTTGCCGAGCACCGTGCGTGCGCCGAGTTCGCGCACGCGCCGCAGGGCGCCGAGCGAGTCGGGGCCGCGGTTGACCAGGTCGCCGAGGAATACCAGGTGATCCCTGCCTGGCGTATAGGCGATGGCCTCGAGCAGATCCTCCAGTTCCGCCGCGCAGCCCTGCAGGTCGCCGATTGCCCAGGTGGTCATGGCTGGCCCCGTGCCGATGGCCCGTTCAGGGCCCGCGCGCCCGCCCGGTCGCGGGGCTGAAGCTGGCCGCGGCGGGTCTGGCAGTCACGGCCGGGTCCATCGGCGTGCTCGCAGACGCCGCCTTGGCCGGCCTGCGGTGCATGCGCATCGGGCAGGGGGGCGGTGCGATCACCATGCTTCAGTGCAGGCTGTGCGGGGTGCTGAGGGTGAAGGCCGGGATGATGGCGTCGAAGCCGGTGCCGTCGTCGGCCTGCATCTGGTAGGTGCCGTGCATGGTGCCCACCGGAGTTTGCAGGACCGCGCCACTGGTGTAGCGGAAGCTCTCACCCGGCGCCAGGTGCGGCTGCTCGCCGACCACCCCCTCGCCGCGGACCTCCTCGGTATCACCGCTGGCGTTGCTGATGATCCAGTGCCGGCTCAGCAATCGCGCGGCCACCGTGCCGGTGTTGGTGATGGTGATGGTGTAGGCGAAGGCGTAGCGGTTGTCATCCGGATCCGACTGCTCCGGCAACCAGCTCGCTTCGGCTGACACACTGATCTCGTAACGCTCTTCGCTCATCAGCGCATTCAATCCCAAGGCGCCGGGGGGATCAAGCGGCCGTGGCGCCGCGATCCAGTCGGCGGTAGGTCAAGGCCTCGCCGAGGTGCTCGACACGGATGGCATCGC
>CAYGQN010000475.1:0-3072 GCA_964351795.1 uncultured Gammaproteobacteria bacterium | reverse complement strand
CGACTGCCCGATGCGGCGCCAGCTCATCAGTCAACGGGGCCTCGGCCACCGGTGCAACGGCCTGGGGCGGCACTGCCGGCACAGGCACCTCCGGCGCGACCGCATCTTCAGCCGGCGCCCCTGCACCCGGTGCCCCGACCGTGGTTTCCGGCGGGGCATGGTGAATGTCCAGCACATCATGCTGGAGCTGGAGCAAGGCGACCGCCGCCACCGCCAGCATGACCACCGCCGCGGAGGCCACGGGCATGGTCCATCCTTCCAACCACACGCCCCAGTTCCAGCCGGTCTGGGCGCTGCGCTGCGCCTGCTCGCGGGCGGCGCGCAGGATGAGCGCGTCCGTGCCGGCGGGCGGGAGTTCCTGCCGGCTGCCCTGGTACAGCGACACCAGTTCCGCATCCCGGGGTTCCGCCCGGCTGTCCTTTGGCTCGCTCATGTCAGTGCCTCGTTCATCCGGCGCCTGAGGGTATTCATGGCGTAACGCAATCGGCTTTTGGCGGTTTCACGGCTGGTGCCGGTTGCCGTGGCTATTTCCTCGATGCTCAGGCCTGCCTCATGCCGCAGCAGGAATGTCTCTCGCTGTGCCTCGGGCAGATCGGCCAGAGCTGTGAGCAATAAAGCCATGTCGCGCTCCCCGCTGAGTCGGCGCTCCGGTTCATCGCCCGGAAGGCCGGGGAGATTGTTCGCCGCGTCACTGGCATTGGCAGCATAGGAAACCGGCAAAGCGTTCGCACTGCGCCGGTAATGATCAACCAGGCGATTGTGCGCCATGGTGTACAGCAACGTCTGGAAACGGGCGGTCGGGCGATAGCGGCCGGCCATATCCACCACCTTCAGCCAGACATCCTGGTGCATCTCCTCGGCCAGCGCGGCATTCCCGCACTGGCGCAGGAAATACCGGAACACACCGCCCTTATGACGACCATACAGCTGCTCGAATGCAGCGGCATCACCCCGGCAGAAGCGTTGCATCAGCACCTCGTCGCTGTCGGACACTGTGTCTTTCACGGCAGTTGCTGTTGTCGTGCGGCAAGCGGAAACAAAACGGCCGGGGCGCTGCTGCAGCCCCGGCCGTGGAAATAACTGACCATCGCGTCGCGTCTGCCTGTGATGTAAACGCAGGCGCGCCGGAAAAGGGTCAGGCGGACTCGGTCGCGTCGTCGATCGCCTTCATGCTGAGGCGAATGCGACCCTGCTTGTCGACCTCGAGTACCTTGACGCGTACCACATCGCCCTCGCTGAGCTTGTCGGACACCTTCTCGACGCGCTCGTTGGATATCTGGGAGATGTGAACCAGGCCGTCCTTGCCCGGCAGGATGTTCACGAAAGCACCGAAGTCCATGAGCTTGGCCACCCGGCCTTCGTAGATCATGCCCACTTCGATTTCGGCGGTGATCTGCTCGATGCGGCGGCGGGCCTCGTCACTTGCGGAGGCGTCCACGGATGCAATCTTCACGGTGCCATCGTCGTTGATGTCGATGGTGGTTCCCGTTTCCTCGGTAATGGAGCGGATGGTCGTGCCGCCCTTGCCGATAACGTCGCGGATCTTGTCGGGGTCGATCTTGAAGCTGATGATGCGCGGGGCATGCACCGACATTTCCTCGCGCGGGGTGGTGATGGCCTTGGCCATCTCGCCGAGGATGTGCATCCGGCCTTCGCGTGCCTGGGTCAGGGCGACTTCCATGATCTCACGGGTGATCCCGTCGATCTTGATGTCCATCTGCAGGGCGGTGACACCACCCTCGGTACCGGCGACCTTGAAATCCATGTCGCCGAGATGGTCCTCGTCGCCCATGATGTCGGACAGGACGACAAAACTGTCGCCCTCCTTCACCAGGCCCATCGCGATGCCTGCTACCGCGGCCTTCACCGGCACGCCGGCATCCATGAGCGCCAGACTGGTGCCGCAGACGCTGGCCATGGAACTGGAGCCGTTGCTCTCAGTGATCTCCGAGACCACGCGAATCGCGTAGGGGAAGGCATCGAGCTTGGGCATCACGGCCATCACACCCCGCTTGGCGAGGCGGCCATGGCCAATCTCGCGGCGCTTGGGTGAACCGACCCGGCCGGTTTCGCCGACGCAGAACGGCGGGAAGTTGTAGTGCAGCATGAATGGCTCGCGCCGTTCACCTTCGATGGCATCGATGATCTGCGAGTCCCGCTCGGTACCGAGCGCCGCCACCACGATCGCCTGGGTTTCGCCACGGGTGAACAGGGCGGAGCCATGGGTGCGCGGGAGGATGCCGACCTCGGCCGAGATGGGACGGATATCGCTGAGGCCGCGGCCGTCGATGCGCTTCTTGGTCTCGAGCAGCGCATTGCGGACGATGTCATGCTCGACAGCGCCGAAAACCGAACCGACTGCCTCGGGCGGCCACTGCGGATCCGCCGGATCACTGAACGCGGCATTGGCCTCGGCCTTGATCTCGCTGAGACGGTCGCGCCGTGCCAGCTTGTCGACGATGCTGTAGGCCTCTGCGATGGCGGTGCCGAAACGCTCGCGCAGCTGGGTTTCAAGGTCAGGATTGCCCGCTGGCGCTTCCCAGTCCCAGGGCTGGACGCCGGCTTCGGCCGCCAGTTCCTTGATGGCCCCGATGGCAACCGCCATATGTTCGTGGCCGAACATCACGGCGCCGAGCATGACCTCCTCGGAGAGCTGCTTCGCTTCGGACTCCACCATCAGCACGGAGGACTCGGTACCGGCGACCACGAGGTCGAGCTCGGAGTCATCCAGCGCGCTGAAGCTCGGGTTCAGCAGGTACTGCCCGTCACGGTAGCCCACGCGCGCAGCGCCGATCGGGCCGGCGAAAGGAATGCCCGATATGGCGAGTGCGGCCGAGGAACCGAGCAGCGCGGGGATGTCCGGATCGACTTCCGGGTCCAGCGACAGCACGGTGACGATGATCTGTACTTCGTTCTTGAAGCCCTTGGGAAACAGGGGCCGGAGCGGGCGGTCGATGAGCCGGCAGGTGAGCGTTTCCTTCTCGCTGGGGCGCCCTTCCCGCTTGAAGAAGCCACCGGGGATCTTGCCGGCAGCGTAGGTGCGCTCCTGGTAGTCCACCGTCAGGGGAAAGA
>CAYGQN010000474.1:0-3106 GCA_964351795.1 uncultured Gammaproteobacteria bacterium | reverse complement strand
TCCGCAATGCCTGACAGCCCGGCCGCGCGCGGCCGGGCTGTCAGGCATTGCGGATCCGCTGGCTGATGCTGCGGACGGCTTCGACGAAGCAGGCGACGTTGTCCGGGTCGATGTCGGGGGTGATGCCATGGCCGAGATTGAACACGTGGCCGGGGTGATTCCCGAAAGCGGTGAGGATCTGTTCGACCTCCGCCTCGATGCGTGCCGGCGTGCTGCGCAGCACGGCCGGGTCCATGTTGCCCTGCAGGGCAACGCGGTCGCCGATGCGCGTGCGCGCTTTGCCGATGTCGATGCCCCAGTCCAGGCCCACCGCGTCGCAGCCGGTTGCGGCAATGTCCTCGAGCCAGTTGCCCCCGCCCTTGGTGAACAGGATCCCCGGCACCTCGCTGCCGGCACGCTCGCGAACCCGTGCCAGGATGCGGTGCATGTACGGCAGCGAGAATTCCAGGTAGGCCGCCTCGCTCAGCATCCCGCCCCAGGTGTCGAACACCTGCACGGCCTGCACGCCGGCGGCCACCTGGTTGGCCAGGTAGTCGCCGGTGACATCGGCCAGTTTCCCGAGCAGCTGGTGGGCGGCCTGCGGATGATCGTAGAGCATGGCCTTGGGGCGGGCGAAATCGCGGCTCGAGCCGCCCTCGATCATGTAGCAGGCGAGCGTCCACGGGCTGCCGGCAAAGCCGATCAGCGGCACGTCGGCCGGCAGTTCCCGGCGTATGACCCGAACCGCCTCGTAGACGTAGGCGAGGTCATCGGCTACGCCCGCAACCGGCAGCGCGGCGATTTCCGCCTCGCTGCGCACCGTTTTCGCCAGCACCGGGCCGGTACCTTCTTCGATGCTCAGGCCGCAGCCCATGGCGTCGGGAATGGTGAGGATGTCGGAGAACAGGATCGAGGCATCCAGGCCATAGCGCTCGATTGGTTGCAGGGTGACTTCGCAGGCGAGGTCGGGTGTCTTGCACAAGGTGACGAAATCCCCGGCCTTGCTGCGCGTGGCGCGGTACTCGGGCAGGTAACGCCCGGCCTGGCGCATGATCCACAGGGGCGTTCGTTCGACGGGTTCGCGCCGCAGCGCGCGCAGGAACAGGCTTTCCTTGAGGTCGGTCATTGCGGGTCCGCTGTGCTGTTTGTCCGGGTCAGGCGCTGCAGTGTACGAGATTGCGCGCCGGAATGGGGCGGGCATGAAAAAGCCCCGGCAGCAACGCCGACCGGGGCTTGTCTTGCCTGGATGCCGGGCGTCAGACCGGCGCGGGCAGGTCGGACTCGCCGCTGAGGTAGATGTCCGCGGCCCGTGCCGCCGAGCGGCCCTCGGCAATGGCCCACACGATGAGCGACTGGCCGTGCTGCATGTCACCGGCGGTGAACACACCCTCGATGCTGGTCTGCCAGTGCTCGTGCCAGACGTTGCCCTGCGGGGTCATCGTCACGCCGAGCTGCTCGAGCATGCCGGGTTTCTCCGGGCCGGTGAAGCCCATGGCGAGCAGCACGAGATCGGCCTTGATCTGGTGGACGCTGTCGGGCACTTCCTCGATGACGGTGCGCCCGTCCACGGTTTTCAGCTCGACGTTCACCAGCTCCAGGGCGGCGACGTTGCCCTGGCCGTCATCGACGAAGCGACGCGTTGACACGGCATACAGGCGCTCGACGCCTTCCTCGTGGGCGGAGGCCACGCGGTAGATGCGCGGCCACTCCGGCCAGGGGTTGTCCTCGGGCCGGTGTTCCGGCGGGCGCGGCATGATTTCAAGCTGGTGTACCGAGGCGGCACCCTGACGGTTGGCGGTGCCAAGGCAGTCGGCACCGGTATCGCCGCCGCCGATGATGACCACGTGCTTGCCTTCGGCCGAGATGAATTCCTCCGCCGGTACGTCCTCGCCCTCGCAGCGACGGTTCTGCAGCGGCAGGTATTCCATGGCCAGGTGGACGCCGTTCAGGTCGCGGCCCGGCACCGGCAGGTCGCGGGCCTGGCAGGCGCCCCCGCACAGGATGATGGCGTCGTGGCCGGCACGCAGCTCGTCCACGCTCATGTTCACACCGATGTTGGCATTGGTGACGAACTGCACGCCTTCGTCCTCGAGCTGTTTCAGGCGGCGATCCAGCACGCGCTTTTCCATCTTGAACTCGGGGATGCCGTAGCGCAGCAGGCCGCCGATGCGGTCGGCGCGCTCGTACACCGTGACGGTATGGCCGACACGACGCAGTTGCTGGGCAGCGGCCAGGCCGGCCGGGCCGGAACCGACCACGGCCACCCGCTTGCCGGTTTCAAGGCTGGGCGGCTGCGGCTTGACCCAGCCCTCGGCGAAGGCACGGTCGATGATGGTCAGTTCCACCGCCTTGATGTTGACCGGATCATCGTTGATACCGAGCACGCAGCTGCCCTCGCAGGGCGCCGGGCAGAGGCTGCCGGTGAACTCGGGGAAGTTGTTGGTGGCATGCAGGCGCTCGATGGCCTCGTGCCACTGGTCGCGGTAGACCAGGTCATTCCAGTCGGGAATGAGGTTGCCGAGCGGGCAGCCCTGGTGGCAGAAGGGGATCCCGCAGTCCATGCAGCGCGCTGCCTGGATTTTCAGTTCCTTGTCGGGCCACTGGTCCATCACCTGCCGCCAGTCGCGCAGGCGCACTTCCACCGGGCGGTACGGCCACTTGTCGCGGCCGTGCTCCATGAATCCTGTTGGCTTACCCATGGGAGACCTCCATGACGTACTTGTGCTCCGGTTCACCCGAGTTGCGGGCGCGTTCCATGGCGGCCAGCACCCGCTTGAAGTCCTTCGGCATGACCTTCACGAAGTGCTTCTGCGAGGCGGCCCAGGAATCCAGGATGCGCTGGGCGACCGGGCTCTGGGTGTACTTGACGTGGTTCATCAGCATGGTTTCCAGCTCGCTGATGTCCTGCTGGTCCTCCAGCGGGTCGAGGTCCACCATCTCGTGGTTGCACATCGGCGCGAAGCGGCTTTCCGGGTCGTACACGAACGCCACCCCGCCGGACATGCCGGCGGCGAAGTTGCGGCCGGTGCGGCCGAGAATGGCCACGCGCCCGCCGGTCATGTACTCGCAGGCGTGGTCGCCCACACCTTCGACCACCGCGCGCGCGCCGGAGTTGCGCACGCAGAAG
>CAYGQN010000473.1:0-3124 GCA_964351795.1 uncultured Gammaproteobacteria bacterium | reverse complement strand
CGGCGGCGAAGCAAAGTGCCTTGCCTTTCGCGGCTGAAGCCGCTCCTACGTCCGCGGCGGTCTGCGACGGCGTCCCGGGCAGGGCATAACGCCGCAGGGGCGACGTCAGTCGCCCTTCGCACGGCGCCGAAACGACACGCCGGGGCGGCATTGATGACAAGACGGCGATGACAGCGACATTGATCACGCCGGTAAACAGGGGATAGGGAAAAGCATGTCCATCGAGCAATACCGCGCGGCGCGTGACCTGCTGCTGGCGCACCGCGAGGATCTCGCCGGCGCAAGAGCAGCTTTCCAATGGCCGCGATTAAAGCACTTCAACTGGGCGCTGGATCACTTCGACGACTACGCCGCCGGCAACGACGCCAAGGCGCTGTGGATTGTCGACGAGAACGGCAGCGAGGAGATCCGCAGCTTTGCGCAGATGTCACGGCGCTCGGCCCAGGTGGCGAATCATCTTCGCGCTCTGGGCCTGAAGCGCGGCGATCGCGTGCTGATCATGCTCGGCAACGTGGTGCCGCTGTGGGAGAGCATGCTGGCGGCGATGAAGCTCGGCGTGGTGATGATCCCGGCCACCAGCCTGCTCACCCCAGAGGACCTCGCTGACCGCCTGGCGCGAGGACGCGTGCGCTGCGTGCTGACCGACGCGGCCGGTGCCGAGAAGTTCCATGGCCTGGCCGATGAACTCATCCGCGTCTGCGTGGACGAGGTACCCGGCTGGTCGCCGCTGGCCGGGGCCGACGCCTGCCCGGCGACCTTCACGCCCGATGCGCCCACCGGCGCCGACGACTCGCTGTTCCTGTACTTCACCTCCGGTACCACTTCCAGGCCGAAGCTTGTCCACCACACCCACAGCAGTTACCCGGTGGGGATGCTGTCGACGGTGTACTGGATTGGCCTGAAGGAAGGCGACGTGCACTGGAACATCAGCTCGCCCGGCTGGGCCAAGCACGCCTGGAGCTGCTTCTTCGCGCCGTGGAGCGTGGGCGCCTGCATCTACATCTACAACAGCGCCCGCTTCGATGCAGGCGCTGCGCTGGAACAGCTCGTGCGCTGCCGGGTGACCAGCCTGTGCGCACCACCGACCGTGTGGCGCATGCTGATCCAGCAGCCGCTTGGCGATTACCGCGTGTCCCTGCGCGAGGTGGTGGGCGCGGGTGAGCCACTCAACCCCGAGATCATCCAGCAGGTGGAAAACGCCTGGGGCCTGACCATTCGCGATGGCTACGGCCAGACCGAAACCACCGCGCAGATCGGCAATTCCCCGGGCCAGCTGGTACGCCAGGGCTCGATGGGCCGGCCGCTGCCGGGCTTCGACATCGCACTGCTTGATGCCGAGGGCAAAGAGGCCGCGCAGGGCGAGGTCTGCATCCGCCTGGCCCCGCGACCGGTGGGCCTGATGCAGGGCTACCTCGATGATCCCGAGCGCACCGATGCGGTGATGCATGATGGCTTCTACCATACCGGTGACGTCGCCGAACGCGACGCCGATGGCTACATCACTTTCATAGGCCGCACCGACGACGTATTCAAGGCCTCTGATTACCGCATCAGCCCCTTCGAACTGGAGAGCGTGCTGATCGAGCATCCGGCCGTGGCCGAGGCGGCGGTGGTTCCCAGCCCGGACCCGCTGCGCCTGGCGGTGCCCAAGGCCTGTGTCATCCTGGCGGCCGGCCATGAACCATCGGCCGGGACTGCCCGCAGCATCCTGGCTTTCTGCCGCGAGCGGCTGGCGCCGTACAAGCGGATCCGCCGGATCGAGTTCACCGATTTACCGAAAACCGTCTCCGGGAAGATCCGGCGCGTGGAACTGCGCGGCCTGGAGGACGGGCGGGGCGAGGCTGCCGCCCGTCGGCCGAACGAATTCTGGGAGGAGGACCTTTGACCATGAGCGAACAACAGGATCCGGTGGTCATCACCGGGATCGCCCGCACCGCGCTGGGCGGCATGCTGGGGGCGCTGTCATCCGTGCCGGCACCGGCGCTTGGTGCGGCGGCCATCCGTGGTGCACTGGCCGACAGCGGACTCGCGCCCGACCAGGTCGAGGAAACCCTCATGGGCTGCGTGCTGCCGGCGGGGCTGGGGCAGGCACCGGCCCGGCAGGCATCGCTGGGCGCCGGGATCCCCGAAGCCGCCGGCTGCACCACGGTGAACAAGATGTGCGGCTCGGGCATGAAAACCGTCATGCTGGCGCACGATGCGCTGCTGGCCGGCAGCAGCCGTGTGGCGGTGGCCGGCGGCATGGAGAGCATGTCCCGCGCGCCCTACCTGTTGCCGCAGGCGAGGGCGGGGATGCGGCTCGGTCACGGCCAGGTGCTGGACCACATGTTCCTGGATGGCCTTGAGGATGCCTACGAGCCGGGCCGGCTGATGGGCACCTACGCCGAGGACTGCGCCCGGCATTTCGATTTCACCCGCGAGGCCCAGGACGCCTACGCGCTGGAATCGCTCGCGCGGGCCCAGGCGGCTATCAGCGAAGGGCGGTTCAAGCGGGAGATCGTGCCGGTCACCGTGACAGGTCGTGGCGGTGACCAGCTCATCGACACCGATGAGCAACCCGGTACCGCCCGGCCGGACAAGATCCCGCATCTGAAGCCGGCGTTTGCCCGGGATGGCACGGTGACGCCCGCCAATTCCAGTTCGATTTCCGACGGGGCCGCGGCGCTGGTGCTCATGCGCCAATCCGAGGCCGAGCGACGCGGGATCCGCCCCCTGGCGCGCATCCTCGGGCACAGCACCCATGCCCAGGCCCCGGCCTGGTTCACCACCGCACCGGTCGCTGCCATGGAAAAGCTGCTGCAGCGGCTGGGCTGGTCGGTAGCCGATACGGACCTGTTCGAGGTGAACGAGGCCTTCGCCGTAGTCGCCATGACCGCCATGCACCAGATGCAAATCCCGCACGAAAAGCTGAATGTGAACGGCGGCGCGACCGCGCTGGGGCACCCCATCGGCGCATCCGGGGCGCGCATTCTGGTCACCCTGCTGGCGGCGCTGGAACAGGCGGACCTGCGACGCGGCATGGCCGGGATCTGCATTGGTGGCGGCGAGGCCACCGCCGTGGCCCTGGAGCGCTGCTGATTCCGACCCGGGCCAGGCAGCCTTAAGGTCTGGGGGAGGGCAGAGG
>CAYGQN010000472.1:0-3137 GCA_964351795.1 uncultured Gammaproteobacteria bacterium | reverse complement strand
TCGTCGTCGCGCGGCCCGTTGGCATCGGGGACGGTGTCGTCCTCGAAATCGTCGTCGCCGGCCTCGTTGACCAGCACCTCCGGCGGCGCTGCCGACGCATCGGGGCGCGGCGGCCCGGCATCGCCGAGACCGATGTTGAACAACGCAAAGCCGGGCAGCACGAACTGGTCCAGGGCCATCCCGAGAACGGTGCCGTCGAAGCGGGCGCGGATCTCGTGCTGTTCGCTGGTAAGCGGGTTGATGACCACTCCGAGCAGGTCCCCGGGGCGGATCCGTGCACCCAGCCTGGTAGCGGCGTTGAGGATGCCACCGTGATCGGCGCGGACCCAGCGCGATTCGTAAAAAAAGCGCTGGCCTTCGTCCCACAGGCGGAACCGCCTTACCATCCCGAGCTTGTCGATGAGCGTTTCCAGGGCGCGCTCGCCGAACGACACGTGCCCGGCCTGCACCAGCCCCGGAGCGCCCAGTTCAAAGGTGACCGCCGGAATGCCGGCGTCGGTGGCCGCACCGCGCAACGTACCCGGGGCAGCGGGCTTGTGCAGGACGTTCGTGGCGCCGAAACGCCCGGCGAAGGCATGCACCATCGGCTTGCCAAGGTCCGCCCGCAACTGCGGCAGGTTGGTTCGCTTGAGCGAGCCGGTATGGAAGTCCACCAGGTAATCGCAGTGCCGAATCACCTGCTCGAAAAAACCATGGGCGATGCGCGAGGCGGAACTGCCGGCCGGGTTGCCGGGAAAGAAGCGGTTCAGGTCACGCCGATCAGGCAGGTAGCGCGAGCCGCGCGTGAAGCCGATGAGATTCACGATGGGCACACCGATGATGGTGCCCGCGAGCTGCTCGGTGTCGATGCTGTTGGTCAGCCGGCGGACTATCTCCACGCCGTTCAGCTCATCGCCGTGCACCGCCGCGGTCAGGCACAGCGCCGGCCCGCGCGTCGCCCCGCGCAGGACGATCACCGGCGCCTCGATGGACTCCCCCGAGAAGGACTGCCCGGCACTCCAGCGCAGCTGCCGCTTGTCGCCGGGGCGCACGCGCCGGCCGAGGATGTCGATGTCGTCCCACGCGGGCGGCTCGGCGCGCAGGCCGGCCACGATGCCCTCGGCGGGCGGGCAGGAGGCGCCCGTGCAGGCGGGATCCTCGGCAGCGGCGGCGCCACACAGCAGCAGCGCCAGTAGCGGCAGGCGCAGGCCTCGCAGGTTCATTGACCGGCACCCGCCGCCGCGATCTCACGCGCGATGACGACCCTGTCGGCCGGTGCCTGCGGCACCTCGGCCAGGGCATCGACGCGGTCCAGCGGCCCGCGCAGGCCACGGCCATTGGCTATCTGGATGGCCAGGCCCGGCCGCGCATTGAGCTCCAGCAGCAGCGGCCCGCGCTCGGCATCGAGCACGATATCCACGCCGAGGTAACCGAGCGGGGCGATCTCGTGGCAGCGGGCTGCCAGCAGCAACAGGTTGTCCCAGCCCGGGATGGCCAGTCCCAGCAGCGGGGTGCCGAAATCCGGGTGCTCCACGATGCGCCGATCACGGCACACGGCCAGCGTCGTGCAACCGGTCCGCAGGTCCACCCCGGTACCCACGGCACCCTGGTGCAGATTGGCACGGCCGTCGGAGTCGCGCGTGGGCAGGCGCAGCATGGCCATCACCGGGATGCCCCGGTACACGACGATACGGATATCGGGCACGCCCTGGTAACTGACCGACTCGAACACCGGGTCGAAGCGGACCCGGTACTCGATGATAGCCTTGTCCGGATGGCCACCCAGGCTGTAGGCACCGCCGAGAATGTTGTCCACGTGATGGCGCACGTCACCGGCATGCACCATCGCACCGTTGGCCTTGATGAACAGGTCCTTGCGCCGGCCGGCCACCACCAGGATGCCGTTGCCCCCGCTGCCGTTGGCCGGCTTGATCACGAAATCCGGGTACGGCTGCACCATGCGGTCCACGGATTGCGCCTGGCGCACCGAGTGGATCAGCCCGTACAGCGCCGGCACGGCGATCCCGGCCGCCAGCGCGCGCTGCTTGGTGGTGACCTTGTCGTCCACGAGCTTGTACAGCGCCCGCGGGTTGCTCGGCATGATGTAACGGCGGTTGCGGCCGTTGATCCCGACCACGCCGGCGCGGCGCAGCCTACGGATCCTTTCCAGCAGCATGGCTGTCCTCCACGGCCAGATCGCGGAAACGCCACAGCTCGGTCAGCCGGTAACCGGTATAGCGGCCCGCGAACAGGAAGAAGGCCAGCAGCACCAGCAGCAACTCCGGAAACATGAACATCAGGTGCTGCAGATGCGGCTCGTTCATCAGCAGGAATGACAGCACCGCCACCACCAGGGTGCCCAGGGCTTCGCGCATGGCCGTGAACGGGCCGGACTCCTCCCACACCACCGACATGTGCTCGACCGTCATGGCCATGATCACGATGGGGAACAGGGCAATGGAGAAGCCCTGGTCGATACCCATGCCGTGGCTGAACAGGCTGATGGCAAGCATCAGCATGACCACCACCACCAGTACCGCGCTGAGCCGCGGCACCAGCAGCAACTGCAGGCGCTCGAGGTAGAAGCGGATCAGAAGGCCGCTGCTGACAATCAGCGCGAACAGGCCAATCCCCCAGGCCAGTTGCGTCTGGCGAAAGGCGATGGCCACCAGCACCGGCATGAAAGTACCGAAGGTGGGAATGCCGACAAAGGTCCGCAGCACCACCACCACGATGATACCCACCGGAATCATGAGCAGGATGCGATACAGGTTCTGCGTCCCGAGGGGCAGGCGCGACAGGGTGAGCAGGCTGAGGGGGGAATCCTCCGCATCCGCGCGATCGCGGGCGATTTTGGTCAACGACTCGCTGTAGCGCGACACGGAAAAGCGCACGCCGGGATTGCGGCCGCCGTCGATGGTCAGCACGGGCTTGCCGCCGGTACTCCAGCGCAGGAAGCGCGGCGGGAAACCCTTGTTGCCCGACATCGGGTCGAAGCCCTCCCAATGCTGACCGTTGTGCACTTCCAGCCAGGGCGTGAGCTCGTACTGCACGGCCTCGTCCGTGAGCACCACCCCGAGCACCATGCGTGCGGAGATGCGTGCGCCGGCCAGCACGTACATGATCCGCTCCACCCAGGCCTGTGAGCCCGGGCTCAC
>CAYGQN010000471.1:0-3140 GCA_964351795.1 uncultured Gammaproteobacteria bacterium | reverse complement strand
CAGCGGATCGACATCGTGGTCCTGCTGGTAACGCTGCACCAGGGCGATGTAGTCATCGATATCGGCGCGGTCCAGCGTCTCGGTGATGGACTGCATGAAGCGCTGCATGCGCCGGTCGTTGATGTTCTGCGCCGAGGGCAGCTGCATGCGTTCCACCGGCTGCCGGGTGGCGCGCTCGATGAGCTGCAGCATGCGATGTTCGCGCGGGCCGACGAACAGGATGGCATCGCCGTGGCGGCCGGCCCGGCCGGTGCGACCGATGCGGTGCACGTAGGCTTCCGGATCGTAGGGGATGTCGTAGTTGATCACGTGGCTGACGCGCTCGACATCCAGGCCGCGGGCGGCTACATCGGTGGCCACCAGGATGTCCAGGCTGCCCCGCTTGAGCTGCTCGATGGTCTTCTCGCGCTGCTTCTGTGGCATGTCGCCATTGATGGCGGCACTGGCGAAGCCGCGCGCCTGCAATCGCTCGGCGAGGTCCACCGTGGCCAGACGGGTGCGTACGAACACCAGCACGCCCTCGATGTCCTCGCTTTCCAGGATGCGGGTGAGCGCATCGAGTTTGTGGGCATTGCTGACCGCGCAGTAGCGCTGGCGGATGGTGGCGGCGGTGGTGGTCTGCATGCGCACGCTGACCGTGACCGGATCGGTGAGATAGCGCTGGGCGATCTTGCGGATGGGCGCCGGCATGGTGGCCGAGAACAGGGCGGTGCGCCGACCCGGGGGCGTCTGCTCCAGGATCCACTCGATGTCATCGACGAAACCCATGCGCAGCATCTCGTCAGCTTCGTCCAGCACCAGGTGTTTTAGCCCGTCCAGGCGCAGCGTGGCGCGGCGCATGTGATCCATGACCCGGCCCGGTGTGCCCACGACGATGTGCGCGCCGCGGCGCAGGGCGCGCAACTGCACGCCGTAGTCCTGGCCGCCGTAGATGGGCAGCACGTGGAAGCCGGGCAGGTTGACGGCGTATTTCTGGAAGGCTTCGGCCACCTGGATGGCCAGTTCCCGGGTGGGCGCCAGCACCAGTGCCTGCGGGCCGCCGGCGCTGAGGTCGATGTCCTGCAGCAGCGGCAGGGCAAAGGCCGCGGTCTTGCCGGTGCCGGTCTGGGCCTGGCCGATCAGGTCGCGACCTTCCAGCAGTACCGGGATGGTGCCGGTCTGGATGGCGGTCGGGGTTTCGTAGCCCACGGCGGCAAGGGCCTGGAGCAGTTCGGGGCGCAGCGCGAAATCGCTGAATGCCTGGGGGGCGGGCTCGTCGGATGACATCGGGTACAACCTGGCGTACGTGGGGGGCGCCGATTATAGGCGCTTTGCAGCCGCAACGATGCCCCGGCCGCAACGGCGCGGGCAAAACCCCGCTTCAGGGGGCTTCGGTGAGCAGTGCCGGGGTGAAATGCCGGTAGGGATGATCCCTGGCGAAGTGGCGAAGGATGTCGCTGGTGGTCACGATGCCGAGCAGGCGCGGCCCGCGGATGACCGGCAGCCGATGCAACTTGTGGCGGATCATGGTGTTCACCGCGGTCGCCAGGGTGTCGTCCGCCGCTACCGTCCAGGTGCGGCGGCGATGGAAGTCCCCGACCAGCGCTTCCCGTGGTGACACGCTGGCGGTCAGGCCGCGGATGATGTCGCGCAGGCCGATGACCCCGGCATAGCCGTCGTCGCGTTCCAGCACCGGCAGCACGCTGATGTTCAGCTCCCGCATGTAGCCCATCGCCAGTTCGAACGGGTCGTGGATACGTACTGTGATCACGTCGGTGGTCATCACCTTCGAGACCGGGTCGAACAGTTTCTCCATCGTGCGGGCGCTCGTTCGCGGACAGGCATCCCTCAGCGACCGGGTGGGCGCCGGGCTTGAGCACGGGCAGGGATTTTCGGGGTTACCCTCATGGATACGGCGCCGCGGGGCCGCTGGCATAGGGGTTTGCCTGAGTGCTGGCATGCCGGCCGATGGCCCCGGGCAGCGCCCGGGCATGTCCGGGTGGGAGCAGCTCGCGCTCGCCAAGGGCCGGCGCTTCTGCGAGGATCGGGCCTCATCGAATCCGGCCCACGCCTGGCCGGATCGCCCGACAGCCTGCCCCCGGAGCCGCGCCCATGTCCACTGGCACAGATACCGACGCCCCGCTGGAAGATGCCGAGTTCGAGCAGCTGGAACGATTCCTTGCCGGCCGCGCTGCCGCGCTTGCCAACCTCGACGAGGACACCGACCCCGGCGTGCTCGACCTTGGCGAACTGGACGGCTTTCTCACCGGCGTGGTGAGCGGGCCGGAACTGCTCATGCCGCCCACCTGGATGGCAGGCCTGTGGGGCGATGTCCCGCACGAATGGGCCAGCGAGGAGGAGTTCGACGCGATCTTCACGCTGCTGGTGCGCCACATGAACATGCGCGCCCGGCAGCTGGCCACGAGCCCGGCGCGGTTCGAGCCGCTGTTCGGCGAGGCGGAGATCGACGGCGAGACGCAGATCCTGGTGGACGAATGGTGCAGTGGCTACGCGCGGGCGGTGTCGCTCACGGTGGAGGCCTGGGAGGCAGGCGGCAGTACCGTGGCCGACATGCTGTTCCCGATTTTCACCTTCGGCCTGCCCGACGGCTGGGACGCGCTGGCGCGCATGGGCCCCGACGAGGAGATGCGCCTGATGGGCGAGGTGGCACCGGCGGTGCGTGAGCTGCACGGCTACTGGATGCGCCGGCGCATGCCCGGTGGTGCCGGGCAGGCGGGCGATGCGCCCACGGTCGGCCGCAACGCCCTGTGCCCCTGCGGCAGCGGCAGCAAGTACAAGCACTGCTGCCTGAAGCGCCTGTCCTGAGGCGGCGCTGCGCTGGTCAGCGGCGCGCGCGACGCTCGCTGACCAGCGCGTGGAGGATCGCCAGGCCGAGCAGCAACAGGCGCCCGAGCAGCAGCACCAGTAACAGCGCAGTGCCCAAAAATATCCACTTGAACAGTCGTTCCTCGGAACGATGGCCGGCGGCGGCCTGCTCCCAGCGCAGCAGCGCGCGGCCGTCCAGTTCCAGCTGCAGGACCTCGTAGCGCGGCATCAGCGGGGGCGCGGGTGTGTCGGCGGTCGCCGCGTAGTTGCCCAGGCCCCAGGGGTTGTCCGCTGCCGGGCCAAGCCGGTGGTCGGCATAGCGCGCGGGATCGTAG
>CAYGQN010000470.1:0-3143 GCA_964351795.1 uncultured Gammaproteobacteria bacterium | reverse complement strand
GGTTAAGGCAAGTACCTCTCCCCGCCTGCCCTGTGCATCCCGGATCGGTAACGTTCGAGTGAACATGCTGGCCCCGGCGCGTGGTAGGTGGGCCGGGCTGGTTGCGTGATGGCGAGTCGTCGTGTCCGTTGCCCGCAAAACACCATGCGGCCGGCCTTGATGCCTGGTCGAATCACGGCACGGTAAACGGCAATCCTTTCTCTCCTTCATCTGCCGAAAGCGCGAGTGCGGGTTCCAGCCTGGGTCAGCGGACGCTTCCAGGAAGCCCGACAACAGGCGCTAAGGACTGTCGTCGTGTGGAAGACACGGAAGTCCCGTGCCGGGTTCAAGCGTGCTGCGGTTGGGCTTACCCGTCAGCCAGGCGTGAGCGGGCGCAACGGGATACGGCGTCGGCGTGCGACGCCGATTACCAGCTTCGCGGTCGACCCGTATCCAGGTGCACGAAGTCCGAAGCCCGGTAGTACCCTACCCCGCCGATCCGCAGGTCAGCGGCGGCCTCGCGCAGCAGCGCGGTCCGGACGCCGGGGATGCGCACGTCGATCGCACGACCCTGCATGTGGAGGCTGCGCTTGGCGACGCCACTGGACCGGGCCCGCAGCATCTTGTTGGTGCGCGGCGAGCGGTAGCCGCCGATGACCTGAAAAGGCGCGTAGACCCCCAGCTCGCGCTGCACCCGATGCAGCAGATCGAGCAGCTCGCGGTCGATGGCATGGACGTCACCGGTACGAAAATCGCGCAGTACGTGGTCGACAGCGGTGAGTGCGTTGCGGTCGTAGTGGCCATCGTGCCAGTACTCCGCCTCGAGCGTCTCGCCGGTGTGCAGATGATGGAAGACGAGGCTTCGCGATCCCGGATCGGGACGCGCCGCGGCGGTCACCAGGGTCGGCAATACCCCGGCGCACGATACGGAGCCCGCCAGCAGCTTGATGAAACGGCGACGCGAGCCCGTGCTAGCGCGCGGATTCGATTGTTCCTGCCTGCCCATTGATTCTTGTTCCCCGCATTCGGTCCCCAGGGACCTGGTATAGACTTGGCCAATGGATGCCCGCGACGCGAACCCTCGACAATGATACCGCGAGGCTCGATGTCGATGCTGCCGGTCGTGCTTGTTACGGCCGGCGTGATGCTCGGCAGCTGGCCGTGGGCCGCCACTGTGGCCGATGTTTCCAACAGCATCGCCGAACGGCTCGCCGACGATGCTGATCGTGATCAGATCGGGGGCGGCAAGCTACTCGCACAGCGTGACTTCCTCGACGCCCTCTATGCCATCGGCGGCTACCGCCCGCTGTGGTCCGGCGAAACGCAGGCCGAACGATTCCTCGCCCTGGTCGCGGCGGCCACCGAAGACGGACTCGATCCGGAGGACTACCACCTTGCCAGGCTGCGCCGCCTGCTGGCCGATCGCAGTGGCTCGGCGGCGACCCGGGCGGCGCTCGACGTCCTGCTGACCGAGTCCTTCGCCCGCTTCGCCTACAACCTGCGCTTCGGCAAGGCAAACCCGCGGGACATCGACGAGAACTGGAACTTCTCGCGAGCGCTGATCACCGGGGACCCCGCCGCCTGGCTGGTCCGCGCCATTGAGGGCAAGGCCGTCGCCGCGACCCTCGACTCCCTGCGGCCGAAGACCCCGGTCTATCGGGTACTGAAGTCAGCCCTTGCCGAGTTCCGCGCGATTGCCGCGCGCGGCGACTGGCCGCGGCTGCCAGCCGGCACGACCCTGAAGCCCGGCATGCGTGCGCCCGCGGTCGCGGTGTTGCGTGAGCGTCTCGCCGTCACCGGCCTGTACACGCCCCGGAGGGGCATCGACGCCAACCACTACGATGCCGACCTCGCGCTTGCCGTGCGCGTCTTCCAGCAACGCCACGGGCTGGTGGTGGACGGCCTCGTCGGCCGGCGCACGCGCGCGGCGCTGAACGTGGGCGTTGCCGCGCGCATCGATCAGCTGCGCGTGAATCTCGAGCGCATACGCTGGGTGTACCGTGATCTCCAGGATCGCTTCCTGGCCGTCAACATCGCGTCCTTCCACGCTGCCTACCTGGAACACGGCCGGGTCGCCTGGCGTGCGCGTGTGGTCGTCGGCCAGCCCTACCGCCAGACGCCCATCTTCAAGGCGACAATGACACACATCGTTTTCAACCCCACCTGGACGGTACCGCCGACGATCCTTCGCCAGGACGTCCTGCCGGCGATGCGCGAGGACCCGGCGTACCTGCGTCGCAAGGGCCTGCAGGTGCTCGATGCCGGCGGCCAGGCGGTCGATCCGGCAACCATCGACTGGCAAAACACGCACGGCGCGGGCTTCCCCTATGTTCTGCGCCAGGCGCCCGGCCCCGGCAACGCGCTCGGTCGCGTGAAGTTCATCTTCCCGAATTCCCACCTGGTCTACCTGCATGACACGCCACGCATCGATCTGTTCGACCGCGCCGAGCGCACCTTCAGCTCGGGCTGCATACGCGTTGAGCGCCCCCTCGAGCTGGCCGCGCAGCTGCTCGCCCCGAACCCCGGCTGGACCGAGACAAGCATGGACGCGGCCATGGCTGCCGGGCGCCCGCGACGCGTCGACCTCGCCCAGCCGATCACAGTCATGCTGCTCTACCTCACCGCCTATGCGGACGACGAGGGCGCACTGCAGTTCCGGCGCGATATCTACGACCGCGACGATGCCGTACTGAGTGCGCTGGACGCGCCATTCCGCTTCGTCCCGCCACGCGGCTTTCCACCCGCGGCGCCATAAGGCCGGTCGCGCGGCGAGCCCCGCTACCCCGGTGTGCCGCAGCCTGCGAACAGGACGGTTCCCGACAAGCCGGCGGCACAGCGGCGACCGGTTCGCCGGGCGGAACGACTTCGGCCTGGACATGGCGATTGCCCGCCGCAGATGACTCGCCTGGCGCCCCGGCTCGCCGCCGGACCCCGCTTCCATGCAGCCGGACAGCGGCGGATGCGGGGCGCTTTCCCGGTCCACTCGAGCAGCGGCGGTTTCCGGGTTGGCCTGGCTTTGACCGCTCGCACCGCCGGCAGCGCTGACGTCTGGATGGCCTTGGGCATGCGGGCCATGGTCGGGAGGGGGGCAGCGTACTGTCAAGCGCGTCCCGGCGGTGCGAGCGGTCAAAGCCAGGCCAACCCGGAAACCGCCGCTGCTCGAG
>CAYGQN010000469.1:0-3179 GCA_964351795.1 uncultured Gammaproteobacteria bacterium | reverse complement strand
GTGGCAACATCGTGCTGGCGTTGTTTCCCGACAAGGCGCCGGAGACGGTCCGCAACTTCCTCGCGTATGTCGACAGCGGCCATTACCAGGGCACCAGCTTCCATCGTGTCATCGAGAATTTCGTCATCCAGGCCGGCGGTTACGATGCCAGCTACCAGCCGCTGGCAGAGGGCGAGGCCATCCGCAACGAAGCCAACAATGGCCTGGGCAACGAGGCCGGCACCGTCGCCATGGCGCGGCTGGACGGCGATCCGCACTCGGCCACGGACCAGTTCTTCATCAACCTCAAGAACAACTGGTACCTGGACCACTCCAGCGAAACAAGGCTCGGCTGGGGTTACTGCGTCTTCGGGCAGGTGGTCGAAGGCCTCGAGGTCGCCCGTGACATCGCCACTGTGGAAACCGGTGCCGTGGGCGAACTCGAGGAGGACGCCCCGCTCAAGCCGATCATCATCCAACGCATCCATCGCACGCAACCGCAGGGCCCGAACGGCCCCGCCGCAACACGGGACACACCATGAAGGCAAAACTGGAAACCAGCCACGGCGACATCGTCATCGAACTCAAGCCCGAGGCCGCGCCGAAAACGGTCGAGAACTTCCTCGCCTACGTCGAGGAGGGCTTCTACGACGGCACCATCTTCCACCGTGTCATCGACGGCTTCATGATCCAGGGCGGCGGTTTCGAGCCGGGCCTGAAGCAGAAGCCCACCCGCGACCCCATCCAGAACGAGGCCGACAATGGCCTCGGCAACGAAGCCGGTGCCGTGGCCATGGCCCGCACCCAGGCGCCGCATTCGGCCAGCGCCCAGTTCTTCATCAACGTCAAGGACAACGACTTCCTCGACCACACCGCCCCCACCCCCCAGGGCTGGGGCTACTGCGTGTTCGGGCAGGTCGTGGAAGGCATGGACGTGGTGCATGAGATTCGCCAGGTCGCTACCGGCACGAGCGGCGGCATGGGCGACGTTCCTGAGGATGATGTCATCATCCAGCGGGCCACCGTGCTCGCGGACTGAACCGGGCGCCAGGGACGGTCGCAGCCACCGCCCGGGAATCGATGGCCACGCTGTTCATATCCGACCTGCACCTGCACGCCGATCGCCCCGCCGGGGTCGCCGCGCTGCTGGCGCTGCTGGAGACTGCCGCCGCGCGCGGCGATGCGCTGTTCATCCTCGGCGACCTGTTCGAGTACTGGCTGGGCGACGACGATGATGCCCCGCCGCACGACGAGGTCACCGCGGCCCTCGCCCGCTATGTCGCCCAGGGCGGCCAGGCAGCCCTGCTGCACGGCAACCGCGATTTCCTGATTGCCGGGGACTTCTGCGCCCGCACGGGCTGCCGCCTGCTGGAGGATCCGCACTGCATCGAACTGGCCGGGCGTCGCGCCCTGCTCATGCACGGTGACCTGCTGTGCACCCGGGACCACGACTACCAGCGCCTGCGACAGGTGGTCCGCAACCCCGCCTGGCAGGCCGACATGCTGGCCCGGCCGCTGGCCGAGCGTCGCGCCCTGGCCCTGCAGCTGCGCGACACCAGCCGCGCCGAGACCGGTGGCAAGGCCGCCGGGATCATGGACGTGGAACAGGCGACAGTGGAGGACTACCTGCGCCGGCATGACTGCCGCCTGCTGATCCACGGCCACACCCATCGACCCGGTGAACATCTTTTCAGTCTTGACGGCGCACCGGCACTGCGGCTGGTGCTGGCAGACTGGTACGAGGGCGACAGCGTGCTGTGCTGGCAGGGCACGAGCTACCGGCGCATGAGCGTCGGCGATTACTGCGCGCGCGGCTGAACGGCCCCGCTCAGGCGGTCTTGCCGGCCAGGGTGGTCAGGGCAAGCACCACCAGAGCCACCACCAGGGTTCGGCCGATGAGCGCCTTCACCCCGGCCGCCACTTCACCACCGCGATGGCCGGCAGCATGGGCAATCATCTCTTCGTCGTGCATGAGCGCGCCCATGCCGGCATCGGCCAGCACCCGGCGCGAGTCCGACAGGCCGAGCGTGTCGAGGAAGCGCCAGCGCTCCATGGCATGCGCCAGCGAGCCGCTGAGGGCGTAGCCGAGCGCGAGTACCCGCGCCGGCAGCCAGTCGATGACATCCCGGAACCACCAGCTGAAATGCCGGAAGCGAACGCCATGGGCAACCTCGCTGGCGGCGAGCTGATGCGCCACGCGGTAGATGAAAGCGCCCCCGGCACCGGCAAGCACAAACCAGAACAGCGGCCCGAACAGGCGCTCGTTGGCAAGGACAAGCGCCGACCGGCTCACCGCGAACGGCTCGGCCGGCGTGCCGACGTATTCCCCGCCGACGCCGAAGCCGGCGGCAATCGCGCCAGCCGCCTGGCCATCGCCGGCAGCCTGCGCCGCGATGTAGTCGTCCAGCTCCTTGCCGAGATCGACCGGCCCGAGGCTGTACATCAACACCGCCAGGGCGAATACGATCCCGAGCAGCGATGACAGCTCCAGCAGCGAATGCTCGATGAACAGCACCACGGCCACGGGCAGGCCGATGAACAGGGCCGCACCCATGCCACCGAGCGCGTGTGCCACCCGCGCGAAGCGGGTGGTGAAGCGGTGTTCGAGGGCCTGCAGCCAGCGGAAACGCCGGCGGCCGGCCAGGCCCGGCGCCAGGTGGTGCAGGCCCATGGCCACCAGGACCAGAATGAGTTTCATACGCGGCTCCCTTGTGCTCGGTAACGTCCCTGCTCGGCCAGGCTGGCGTGCAGTCGCGCCCAGTCGAAGCCCGGCCCGGGGTCGGTCTTGCGGCCCGGCGCGATGTCCGAATGCCCGGCGATTCGTTCGGTGGACAGGCCCGGGTAGTTGCTCACCAGCACGTCGATGACCCCGGCCAGAGCCTGGTACTGGGCAGCCTCGAAGGCGGCCTCGTCGCAGCCCTCCAGCTCAATCCCGATGGAGAAATCGTTGCAGGACGTCCGGCCCTGGTAGCAGGACACGCCTGCGTGCCAGGCACGTCGGTTGAAAGGCACGAACTGTACCAGGCTGCCGTCGCGGCGAACCAGCAGATGGGCCGAGACACGCAGGCCGGCGATTTCCCGGAAATACGGATGCGCCGTCGGTGGCAGGCAGTTGCAGAACAGCTGCTCTATCCACGGCCCGCCGAACTCACCCGGCGGCAGGGAGATGGCGTGGATGACGATGAGGTCGAGGCGGGCCC
>CAYGQN010000468.1:0-3190 GCA_964351795.1 uncultured Gammaproteobacteria bacterium | reverse complement strand
GTGAAAACCCTGCATCCGCGCATCCACGGTGGCATCCTCGCCCGCCGCGGCCACGACGAGGCCGCCATGGCCGCCAACGACATCGGCCCCATCGATCTCGTGGTGGTGAACCTCTACCCCTTCGAGAAAACCATCGCCGATCCGGACTGCACCCTGGCCAGCGCCATCGAGCACATCGACATCGGCGGGCCGGCGATGCTGCGCGCCGCGGCCAAGAATCATCACCACGTGGGCGTAGTGGTGGACCCGGACGACTACCACGCACTGCTGGCGGAGCTGCGCGACAACGGCGCCAGCCTCAGCGAGGACTCGCGCTACTCGCTGGCGGTGAAGGCCTTCGAGCACACCGCGCATTACGACGCCGCCATCAGCAACTACCTCAGCGCGCGCCGGGTCGGCGGCACGGCAGTACCCTTCCCCCGGTCGCTCAGCCTGCAGTTCAGCAAGCGCCAGGACCTGCGCTACGGGGAAAACCCGCACCAGCGCGGCGCCTTCTACGTAGAGGCGGATCCCCCGGCCGGCAGTATTGCCGCCGCACGCCAGTTGCAGGGCAAGGAGCTGTCCTACAACAATATCGCCGACACCGATGCCGCGCTCGATTGCGTCAACGCCTTCGAAGAGCCCTGCTGCGTGATCGTCAAGCACGCCAACCCCTGCGGCGTTGCCACCGCGGCCGATATCCTGGCGGCCTACGAGCGAGCCTTCGCCACCGATCCCACCTCCGCCTTCGGCGGCATCATCGCCTTCAACCATCGCCTGGATGCCGACACGGCCAGGGCGATCATCGGGCGCCAGTTCGTGGAGGTCATCGCCGCGCCGGAGATCAGCGACGACGCCCGGCGGGTGCTGCAGGCCAAGGCCGATGTGCGCGTGCTGGAAACCGGCGACTGGCAATCCACCGAAGGCCGCGTGCTCAAGAGCGTGGCCGGCGGCCTGCTGGTGCAGGATGACGACGGCCCGGCGCGCACGGTGTCGCTGGATGAGCTGAAGATTGTCAGCGCCCGCGCCCCCGGCGACCATGAAATCGAAGACCTGTTCTTCGCCTGGCGGGTGGCCCGCTGCGTGAAGTCCAACGCCATCGTGTTCGCGAAGGACAAGGCCACCATCGGCGTCGGCGCCGGCCAGATGTCGCGCGTGTACAGCACCCGCATCGCCGCCATCAAGGCAGAGGACGAAGGCCTGCAGACCCGTGGTGCGGTCATGGCCTCGGATGCCTTCTTTCCCTTCCGCGACGGCATCGACGCCGCCGCCAAGTACGGGATCCGCGCCGTGATCCAGCCCGGTGGCTCCATTCGCGACGAGGAGGTGATTGCCGCCGCCAACGAGCACGACATGGCCATGGTGTTCACCGGCATGCGCCATTTCCGGCACTGACGCGGCAACGGAGGGCAGGCGCATGAGAATCCTGGTGGTGGGCGGGGGCGGCCGCGAACACGCGCTGGCCTGGAAGCTGGCACAGTCGCCGCGGGCCGAGCGCGTGTACGTTGCCCCGGGTAACGCCGGCACGGCTGCCGAGGCGGGCTGCGAGAACGTGGCCATCGCGGCCGAGGACATCGACGCCCTGCTCGCCTTCGCGCAGGGCAACGGCATCGATCTCACCGTGGTCGGCCCGGAGGCGCCGCTGGTGGCCGGCATCGTCGATGCCTTCGAGGCCGCCGGCCTGAAATGCTTCGGCCCGCACAAGGCCGCCGCACAGCTGGAAGGCTCGAAGTCCTTCAGCAAGGCCTTCCTCGCCCGCCACGGCATTCCCACGGCCGCCTACGGCAGCTTCACCGAGGTCGACGCGGCGCTGGCCTTCCTGGCGCGCCAGTCCCTGCCCATCGTGGTGAAGGCCGACGGCCTGGCCGCCGGCAAGGGCGTGGTCATCGCCGGCAGCCGCGAACAGGCCGAGCAGGCCGTGCGCGACATGCTCGAGGGCAACCGCTTCGGCAGCGCCGGCGCCGCGGTGGTCATCGAGGAATTCCTGCTCGGCGAGGAAGCCAGCTTCATCGTCATGTGCGATGGTGACCAGGTGCTGCCGCTGGCCAGCTCGCAGGATCACAAGGCCCGCGACGATGGTGATCGCGGCCCCAACACCGGCGGCATGGGCGCCTACTCGCCGGCACCGGTGGTCACCCCGGCGATGCACGAGACCATCATGCGCACGGTGATCCGCCCGACGATGGCCGGCCTGGCCACCGAGGGGATCCGCTATCGCGGCTTCCTGTACGCCGGCGTGATGATCGGCGCCGACGGCATCCCGAAAGTGCTGGAGTTCAATTGCCGCTTCGGAGACCCGGAAACCCAGCCGGTGCTGATGCGCCTGCAGGCGGACTTCGCCGAGCTGTGCGAGCGCGGAGTGGACGGCCGCCTGGCCGATGCCGAGTGCCGCTGGGACGCCCGGGCGGCGCTGGCCGTGGTGATGGCTGCCGGCGGTTATCCGGATGCCTACGAGAAGGGCAAGCCGATTACCGGCCTGGCCGAGGCCGACGCCATCGCGGGTGTGAAGGTGTTCCATGCCGGCACCCGCCTGGCGGGCGATGCCGTGCTCAGCAACGGCGGCCGCGTGCTCGCGGTGTGCGCGCTCGGCGAGACGGTGGCCGCTGCGCAGGCACTGGCCTACCAGGGTGTGCGCGCCATCCACTGGGAACGCGGCTTCTGCCGCGGCGACATCGGCTACCGCGCGGTTGCGCGCGAGCAGGCGGCCACTCCGGCCTGACGCCCGCCTCCGGCTGATTCCCGGCCATGCCCTGGTCCGCGTGCGCGCCGGCCGCTGCCCTGCCTATGCCAGCGTGCCCACGCGCTTACGCTTGCCGCGGGTTGGCGGCAGCCCGGATCAGGGCTGCCAGGCGAGGAAGTTGCCCAGCAGCGCCAGGCCGTGCTGCTGGCTTTTCTCCGGGTGGAACTGGGTCGCGAACAGGTTGTTCCAGCCGATGGCCGACACGAACCGCAGGCCATAGTCGGTGCGCGCGGCGACGGCGCTTTCCTCCTCCGGCGACACGTAATAGCTGTGCACGAAGTAAAAGCGCGCGTCGGCCGGGATGCCGGCCCACAGCGGGTGCTGGCTGCGCCAGGCGAGCCCGTTCCAGCCCATGTGCGGGATCTTGCGTCGCTCGGCCGCCGGCGTGCCGGGCGGGTCCGGCTCGAAGCGCAGCACCCGGCCGGCCAGCAGGCCGAGGCCGGCAACGCCGCCATCCTCGTCGGAGGCCGC
>CAYGQN010000467.1:0-3210 GCA_964351795.1 uncultured Gammaproteobacteria bacterium | reverse complement strand
CCGGCCAGTCGGAGGGGTGGCAGTCTGGGCCAGTCATGGACTAAGCGGGCTTGACTGGTGGGAGGCAGTCTGGGATGGAGGCAGTCTGGGACAGCCATCGATTCCACCGGCCCAGTCAGGGACAGGCAGTCTGGGACAGCCATCGATCCCCGGAGATGTCTGGGACATACATCAGCTGAGGGCAGTCGGGGATGAAGTCGAAGTCAGGGACACCCATCGACTCCGACAGGGACGCAGTCGGGGACAGCCATCGACTCCCCCGGCGGGCCCGCCAGTCTGGGCCAGCCATCGACCAAGCGGCCTGGACTGGTCGCACTGCCAGATAAGTACGCTATACGTACATATGTATGCCATGCATACTTATCCGCATGATCAAGACGTGGGCAGATCGCGAAGCGGAGAATATCTTCAACAACAAGGTCTCTCGTCGGCTCGGCCCCGGAATCAGTGAAGTAGCACGACGGAAGCTGAAGATGCTGAATGCCGCTACCAATGTGACCGACCTGCGTGTCCCGCCGGGCAACCGGCTGGAAGCCCTGAAAGGTGATCGCAAGGGCCAGCACAGCATTCGGGTAAATGACCAGTACCGGGTCTGCTTCTGCTGGGGCAACGGCGATGCCTTCGACGTCGAGATCGTGGACTACCAATGAGGAACATTGCTATGCCCAGAATGACCTTTAAGCCGATGCACCCGGGTGAAGTTCTCCGCGAGGAGTTCATGAAGCCGCTCGGCCTGTCCGCCTACCGCGTGGCGAAGGCGATAGACGTGCCGCCGAACCGCATCCAGGACATTGCACGCGAGGAGCGCAATATCACGCCCGGAACGGCGCTGCGCCTTGCGAAGCTGTTCGGTAACTCTGCCGAGTTCTGGATGAACCTGCAGAACCACTACGATTTCGAGCGGGAAATTGCGACCAGCGGGGAGGCGATCAACGCAATCGAACAGCTGCCTGCCAATCCTTGACGAAGGCGAATGAAGTCAAGCCTCACACCAAGCGCACCTGGAAAGCCATAATCTGAAAGCATGCCTCCCCTTCCCCCACCGGCGGCCGCAGCGCCGCCGCGGTGCTGTGCTGGACGGCGTTCAATACCAGTCGAGGACACCCATCGACTCCCCCGACAAGTCAGGCGACAAATCAGGGACAGTGGAGACAGGCCGCCCGCGCAGAATTTGTCGATGTCATGCGCGCCCATTTGGCCCGGCCATAGCCGTTCGGCCGGCCGGCCGGCGGCTCGCGGCTCGCGGCTCGCGGCTCGCGGCTCGCGGCTCGCGGCCGGCGGTGACCTCCCCACGCACCTGACGCGCGCCTGGTGCATCAACCCGCGCTTTCTGGTGTGATGACGCTGCGCGTTCGCGCTTACGGGAAGGGTGCAGGGCATGGGTGATGTCATCCGCTTTGACCAGGCACGAAAGAAGAAGCCACGCCGCGGGATGTGCCAGCATGATATCCACAAGTGGCGCCTGGTCAGCGAGACCCGCTTCGACGTGAAGCAGGGCCGCCTGGTCACGGTGTACCGCTGCGAGCACTGCGGCAAGGAGAAGGTGAAGGCGCACTAGCGCGCTCGCGGGCTGTACGCATTACGGTGCAACGGGCGCGGCGCGGTTCATGTATGTGGACGTTGGCGGGCGGCGCTCGACGCCCCCTGGCAGTCGCCTATACTGGGGCCGTCATCAACCGGAGATAGCGATGTCCGCGCGATCCGCCAACAGCTGGCTGGCACCGCCGGCCCTGCCGGACGGCCACTGGGTGTCGGGCCTTGCCTACACCGATGCGGCCGTGTTCGAGGATGAGCGACGCGAGCTGTTCGGCCGCACCTGGCGCCTGCTCTGCCACGAGAGTGAGCTGCCCGAGCCCTACGATTACCGCTGCTTCGAGCACGCCGGCACCAACCTGTTCGCCATTCGCGGCCCCGACGGGCAGGTGCGCGCCTTCCTGAATGCCTGCTCGCATCGCGGCGCGCAACTGCTGAACCAGCCGGCCGGCAATGCCCGCCGCGTTACCTGCTTCTATCACCTGTGGTCCTACGATGCCTTCGGCGCCTGCACGGCGGTGCCACGCGCGGAGGGCTACGCCGGTGCCGGCCTGGACCGCGCCAGCCTCGGCCTGCGGGCGCTGCGCACGCAGGTGCACCTGGGGCTGGTGTTCGTGAACCTCGATGATGACGCCGCGCCGCTGGAGGAGTTCCTCGGCGAGGCACTGGCGCCGTTCAACAGCATCCTCGGTGAAGTTCCCATGGAGGTGTTCCACTACAGCCGCACGGTGCTCGATTGCAACTGGAAGGCCTGGCAGGAAACCAACATGGATCTCTACCACGAGTACATGCACGTGGTGCTGCGCCAGACCCAGCTCAACGCCATGCCCATGGGCGAGCGTCGCCTGAAGCTGTACGGCAACGGGCATGGCGGCTCTGACAGCCTGAAGGCGGCCTACGATGGCTACAGCGGCTTTCGCGGGCGCGACGGCGAGGAATGCCCGCCGCTGCCCGGCACCGCTTCCAGCGAGTTCCGGTTCACGGTGCTGTTCCCGGCCAGCGTGGTCGTCTCGCGCGGCACCTGCGTGCGCATCGACAACGTCACGCCGCTGGGTCCGGGCCGCACACTGCTGGAGATGCGCGGTATCGGTGTGCGTGGTGAGCCGGCGCAGCACCGCCGCGTGCGCGAGCGTCACCACAACCAGTACTGGGGGCCGTTCGGTCGGAACGTGCCAGAAGACATGTTCGCCGCCGAGGCCTGCGGGCGCAGCTTCCGCGGCGGCACCGCGGCGCACCAGCTCATTGCCCGCGACGAGGGCCTCACCGGCCAGGACGACGGCATCCTGCGTGCCTTCTACCGCGAGTGGAGCCGGCGCACCGGCCGCAGTTGCAGCCATCCGCATCAACGCCTGACGTGAGCGGGGCCGGGATCAGCAGCGCCGACGCGCGGGAGTTGGCGGCACGGGCCTGCCTGGCCCTGGACGAGGCAGACTACGATACCTTCCTGGCACTGTGCAGCCCGGGCTTTCGCTACGCCATCGAGGTCTACAGCCCCGAGATCCGCCGCGACATGACCTGGCTGGAACACGACCTCGACGGCATGCGCGGCCTGCTGGAGAGCGTGCACCAGCACCTGCTGCGGCCAGACCGGCCGCTGCGCCACCTGGGTGCAAGCATCGTGGTGGGCGAGCGGGACGGCGCGCTGCACCTGAACACCAGCTTCACCATCATGCACAC
>CAYGQN010000466.1:0-3214 GCA_964351795.1 uncultured Gammaproteobacteria bacterium | reverse complement strand
CGGACAGGCTCAGCCGAGCTCTGCGAACGACAGCGTTCGATAGCGCCAACAGCGCATCCGTGGCGACCAGGCATCCGCTGCCAGGCCGGCCTTGGCCTTGAGGTGTCGGAGGAAATCCCGGGGTGCGGGCAACTGCTCCCACACCTGCGGCAGGAAGGTCGCTTGGTGCGGGCCGTCTTCGATGATGAGCCCGTCCTGGCCCGGCACCAGCGCCGCCAGCAACTCCGCCTCGCTGGCCGCCGGCAGCGGCTGCGAGGGCGTCAGCACCGAGATGCTGATACGTGTGGCCGCCAGTTCGTCGGGCTGCAGCGGCGGGAAGCGTGGGTCCCGCAGGGCCGCGCTCACGGCATTGCGCGCGACCGCGAGCGGCAGTGGATCCTGCGGTTCCAGCGTGCCGATGCAGCCGCGCAGGCGCCCGCCCTGCGTCAGGGTGACGAAACAGGCCAGCGGCTGCCCTGGCAGGCCAGCCAGCAATTGCGCATCGGCCGCCGGCAGCGGTGCCTCCTCCAGCGCCGCACGGATCGCATCGCGCGCCAGGGCCAGCAGCCGCTCGCGCTGCGCCGCGTCCAGGTCAATGGGCAACGAAGGCACCGTAACCCACCACGCGATCGCGGTCCCCGGCGGTGTCGCCGGAGTTGCGAAGGTCCACCCTGTGCAGTGCCAGTTCGCGGCCGTGCCGGGACTGCATCAGCCCGTTCAGCACCGCGGCGCCGCAAGCCTCCTCGCCGCTCAGGCCTGCCTCGTGCGCCAGGATGCGCTCGCAGGTGGTGGCGTCTATGGATTGCGCCAGCCGGTAGGGCAGGTAATGCGACAGGTCGGTACTGATGACCACCAGCGTCTCCGGCCCGCCCCACAACGCATCCAGCACCGCGGCCACCTGTGCCGGCGGCGCGCGGCCGACCACCAGCGGCACCAGTTCAAAGTCGTCTAGCAATGTCTGCAGGAACGGCAACTGCACCTCCAGGCTGTGCTCGTCGCGGTGGGCCGCATCCGAGACGCTGACACCGGGCATGGCGGCGACCCGGGCCAGCGCGGCGCTGTCCAGCGCGACACGCCCCAGGGGCGTTGCAAAGGCCTGCGTCGAGGGCACCGCCAGGCCCTCCAGGTAGACCCGGTGCGCCGGCCCGAGCAGCACGACGCGGCGGATCCGCTCGCGCGCACCGGCGAGGTAGCGGTAGGCCTCGGCGGCAACCGGCCCCGAGTACACGTAGCCGGCGTGCGGCACGATCAGCAGTTTCGGTGGCGTGTGCTCTGTGCCGGCGTCGCCGGGCAACAGGCTCGACAGCACATGGCGCAGCTCGGCGCCACTGGCGGGATAGAACAGGCCGGCAACGGCCGCGGTCCTTACACTCACTTCGTTCACCTTGCGGGCCCCTGCCCGCGATTGTGCGTTGAGCTTGAAAATGCGGGTTCCGGCCCCATTTCTCAAGCAATGGACAACACCATCGTCAGCACCCGCTACTGGCATCGTCTGCAGGACGGACGCGTGCAATGCGATGTATGCCCGCGCCACTGCCGCCTGCAGGAGGGCCAGCGCGGCCTGTGCTACGTGCGCCAGCGCCTGGACGACGAGGTGCGCCTGGTCAGCTACGGCCGCTCCAGCGGCTTCTGCGTGGACCCGATCGAGAAAAAACCGCTCAACCACTTCCACCCGGGCAGTGCCGTGCTGTCGTTCGGCACGGCCGGTTGCAACCTGGCCTGCAAGTTCTGCCAGAACTGGGACATGAGCAAGTCCCGCGAGATGGACACACTGGCCGACAGCGCCTCACCGCAGTCCCTGGCCAGCACTGCGCGGGAGCTCGGCTGTCGCAGCGTCGCGTTCACCTACAACGATCCGGTGATCTTCCTGGAATACGCGGTGGACGTGGCTGCCGCCTGCCGCGAGGCAGGGGTGTTCTCGGTGGCGGTCACCGCCGGCTACGTGGATCCGGCGCCGCGGGCGGCCTTCTTCAGCGCCATGGATGCGACCAACGTGGACCTGAAGGCGTTCAGCGAGGATTTCTACCGGCGCGTCTGCGGCGGCCGCCTCGCACCGGTGCTGGAAACCCTGGAGTACATCCGCCACGAGACCGACACCTGGCTGGAACTGACCACCCTGCTGATCCCGGGGATGAATGATTCCGAGCGCGAGCTGGACGAGATGACCGCCTGGGTGGTCGAGCGGCTGGGCCCGGACGTGCCCATGCACTTCACCGCCTTCCACCCCGACTGGAAGATGCGCGACACGCCGGCCACGCCGCCGCAGACCCTGGCCAAGGCCAGGCAGATCGCCCGCCGCAACGGCGTTCGCCATGCCTACACCGGCAATGTCCACGACAGCGACGGCGGCAGCACCTGGTGTCATCACTGCGGTGGCCTGCTCATCGAGCGTGACTGGTACCAGCTTGGCCAGTGGCGGCTCGACGAGATGGGCTGCTGCCTGGACTGCGGCACAGCCCTGCCCGGCCGGCTGGAAGCCGCGCCCGGCAACTTCGGGGCGCGCCGCATCCCGGTGCACCTGCAGGGGCGCGGGGACTGAGCCGCGCGGGCCGGCTCAGCTCAGGCAGAGCCCGCCATCGACATTGAACGCCTGGCCGGTGATGCAGCGCGCGGCGTCGCCGGCCAGGAACAGTGCCGTGTCGGCGATGTCGCCGGGCCTGATGCGCGCACCGAGCATGTTCGCGCGCATGTCGCGATCGTAGAAATCCTCGAACGCCTCATCGCCGCGCGGCATTTCCTCGTGCAGGCGCTGCGCCATGGGGGTATCGGTCCAGCCGGGGCAGATCGCATTGGCGGTCACGTTGTGCCGGCCCATGTCGGCCGCCACGCAACGCATGTAGCCGAGTACCGCGGCCTTGGAAGTGACATAGGCACTGCCGATGGGCTCGGCCAGCTTGCCGGCAATGGAGGCGATGTAGATCTGGCGGCCGCCGCCGGCCTCGATCATCGCCGGCAGCGTCGCCAGGGTGACCAGGTAGGGCACGGTGACGTTGACCATCATCGTCCGGTGCCACATCTGCTCGCCGGTCTCGAGCACCGGCGCCTTGTCGGCGATGCCGGCGTTGTGAACCACGATATCCAGCCCGCCGAGGGTGGCAATCGCATCCGCGCACATGGCCTTCACGGCGTCGGCATCCATCAGGTCCGCCGGCGCCAGCACGGCCCTGCCGCCGGCCGACTCGATGGCCGCCAGCGTTTCGTCCGCCCGCCGGGCCGTGCGCGCATGCACCGCCAC
>CAYGQN010000465.1:0-3217 GCA_964351795.1 uncultured Gammaproteobacteria bacterium | reverse complement strand
CGGAGAAGGCGCCACCGCCGTGCGGCGAAGCACCGCCGTAGGTATCGACGATGATCTTGCGGCCGGTCAGGCCACAGTCGCCGTCCGGGCCACCGATGACGAACTTGCCGGTCGGATTCACGTAGAACTCGTTCTCATCGCACATCCAGCCCTCGGGCAGGGACTTCAGCACATGCGGGCGCACGATGTCGCGCACGTCCTCCTGGCTGAGTCGCTCCTCGTGCTGGGTGGACACCACGATGGAGGTGGCGCGCACGGGCTTGCCGTTCTCGTACTGCAGCGTCACCTGGCTCTTGGAGTCGGGGCCCAGGCCGGACTTGCTGTCGGCATGGCGCGCCTCGGCCAGGGACTGCAGGATGCGATGCGAGTAGTGAATCGGGGCCGGCATGAGGACTTCGGTCTCGCGGCAGGCGAAGCCGAACATGATGCCCTGGTCACCGGCACCTTCGTCCTTCTGCTTGTCCTCGGCGGAGTCGACACCCTGGGCGATGTGCGCGGACTGCTCGTGCAGCAGCACTTCTACCTTCGCGTTCTTCCAGTGGAAGCCGTCCTGCTCGTAACCGATGCGCCTGACGGTTTCGCGGGCGGCGGCTTCGACGTGCTCGGCGGTGATCGACTTCGGCCCGCGCACCTCGCCGGCAATCACGATCCGATTGGTGGTGGTCAGGGTCTCGACGGCGCAACGCGCAACCGGGTCCGCGGCCAGGTACAGGTCCACAACGGCATCGGAAATCGCGTCGCACACCTTGTCCGGATGACCCTCGGACACGGATTCACTGGTGAAAAGGTAGTTACTGCGTGCAGCCATTGACGAATTCTCCACTTATGAATGGGCAGTGAGCGCTGCTGTGCCGCGGTCGGCCCCGCCGGCTCCAGCGCCCGGAAAGTCGCGAGATTTAAGCCTCTGCGGCCAGCATTGTCAAATCCCATTGCCCATGCAATGTTTATTTTCATAAAGTGGGATTTGAAACCACGGAGGTCCTGCAAGGCGCCTCGCGGAAACATTAGATGCTGTTTTTATTATATTTTATTTGATTTTTCATTGCCCGAGAATACGCTGCACCAGGCAGTAGCAGGCCACGCCTCCCACAACAAAGAGCTCGATTTTGGTATTTTTTTGGGATTCATCCTACAATCCGCGCCCCGACCCAAGCCCGATGGCAAGCAGCTCATGAGTGAATCCGAAGCCCTGCTGAAGGAAATCGAGCAGCACTGCCGTCGCCATGGCACGGCCGAGTCGACCTTCGGCCGCCTGGCGGTGAACGACGGCAAGTTCGTCAGTCGCCTGCGTGAGGGCAAGAACGTCACCCTGCGCACGCTGGAGCGCGTGCGTGGCTTCATGCGCGAACGCGACGCCGCCGAGCGGCCGCCGGAGGCCGGCAAGCGTCGCACCGATCGGCGTGCACCGACCAGCCCGTTCCAGTTCTTCGACGCCCGCCAGCGCTATCTCGCCTTCGTGAACACCTGCAACGAGAAGGCCGCCATCGGCAGGCGCGTCGAGCAGGAAATCGAGTACCTGCGCCCCTCCCCGCCGGCGCTGCGCCTGCTGGACGCCGGCATGGGCGACGCCACGGTACTGGTGCGGGTCCTGCGGGCGCTGCACCGGCGCTTCCCTGACGTGCCGCAGCTCGTCACCGCGAAGGAAATCAGCTTCGACGATGTGCGCCTGGCGCTGGAGAAACTCCCCGAACGCCTGCTCGAGCATCCCGCCACGGCCATCGTGATCAGCAACCTGAACTATCGCCAGTTCCTGGCCCTGGCCCGGGGCGACCAGGCGCTCGCCGCCAGCCTCAACTGGCAGGAGCTGGCACTGGCCGGGCAATCACTGCACGAGTGGAACGAACAGATACTGGGCTTCGAGGAGCAACTGGCACACGGCTGGCAGACCCAGCCCAACCCGGACAACGGCAACCCGGTGTACGTGCATCCCTCGGTGCTGCTGCTGTACCGGCAGGACCAGCGCTTCACCCTGGCCCCGATACTGCCCGCCCCCGGCGCGACGCTGGCCAGCCAGAACCTCATCATCGCCTCGCAGCCCTGGCGGGCGCGGGTGGATGCCGCGTTCAAGGCCCGCTGCATCATCGCGCCCCTGCTGCAACTGCTGGCGCCCGGTGGTCGCATGATCGCCATCCAGTCCTGCGGTGATGATCCGGGCCTGGAGCTGGTGCAACGCATCTGGCCGGAGGAGGACCCTTTCGGAGTTACCCGCCATGAACTCATCCGCGCCGCGCGCGCCGAACTCGGCGATGCCGCCCGCGATTACACCTTCAACGCCTACGCCGACAGCAAGTCCCGGTTCCGGTTCTCCATGCATACCCTGCCGAGCGGGATCGGCGACCGGGTGGGCGCCTCCACCCTGTTCTCGGCCTGGAACGCCGCGGTGTACGTGAACCAGATTGATGAAGCCAAGGTCGATCGCGCGATCGCCGATGGTCGTTACCTGGCGGCAACCCGGGAGAGCCTGCGCCGCCATGACGGGCTGTGGTTCAACGACGAGTCCTTCGTCATCACGCGTAAACCCGGCGGCTGATCACCCGCCGGGCCGCCGGCCGCCAAACTGCGGCCTGCATCTCACCTGCGGCAGTGCCGCAGACACGGGAAAAGCGTAAAATCCGGCGCACAAACATGGAGATGGACCGGCGGATGTCGATATCCGAGCCGTATGAAGGCAAGCCCGTGGTGCCAGCGGATGGCAGCAGCGGGCTCGTCCTGGAGGTGGCGGAACTGCCGCAGGCCTTCCGGCGTACGCTGGGGGAAGCCATCGGCGGGCTGGCCGCCGCGGGTCTGCTCGGCGCTGTCATCCAGCGCGCCGGGCTGCCCCCGGGGCTGCTCGGCGGCGTCGGCGCGATGGTGCTGGTGTATGCCATTCGCCTGGGTCTGGCCTCTCGTGCGGCCGCAGCGCCGCAGGCCACGCGCGCCGGGCTGGCCCTGCAACTGACCATCGCCATGGCGCTCAGCGCCGGCATTGTCGGCGGCACCGGTGCCTGGAGCATCGCCGCCGCCGGCACCGGACCCTGGCTGTACCTGGCCTGCGCCGCGGTCATCCTGGCCACGCTCACCGCCATCACCGCCCAGGCCGGGGCCGCCGCCGCAGGCTACGCCTTCATCGTTCTGGCCCTGGCGCCAGCGGCCGTCGGCGGGCTGATGGCGGGCGGGGTTGCCGGGCTGGCCTGCGCGGCGGGTGGAGGGTGCTGCGAGCAGGCTTGAGCGGTCGGTG
>CAYGQN010000464.1:0-3225 GCA_964351795.1 uncultured Gammaproteobacteria bacterium | reverse complement strand
GTGTACAACACGTTCACCGAGGTCGAGCGCCTGGCCGCTGCCATCGCCGCCGGCCGCTGATCGGCCGGCGGCGCGCCGCGCGGACAGCGTCGGCAATGCGGCCGCGATCAGCCCCTCGCCGGCGGCGGTGGCAGCGCAGATTGTTTAACTTCGTTGCCCTGACCGCGTGTTCGGCAGCTTCCGGGAACTGGTGGGCAGTATCCGGGCCGGGAATCGATGCATGCTGCTGCGCAATGGCGTTTCAGGGCACGGGGGTACACATGATGCGTTCGGCAATCGGCTTCCTGTTACTGCTGGCGACGGCTTCGGCCGGCGCCGCGAGCGTCACGCTCTACGATGCCGGCACCGGCGAGCTGCCAGGCGCCCAGGGCTGGTTCAACATCAGCAACGGCACGCCCGTGCTGGGTCACGATGGCAGTGCGACAACGCTGGATACGACGGCCGCCAGTGGCACCCAGGCTGGCTACTTCAGTGAACCGCCACCGGGGGATTTCGGCGGTTTGTTCGAACATCCCCTCATGCCGGTGCTCGACACGAGCGCGGGTTTTCGAATCAGCTTCGACCTGCAGGTGTTGGCCGAGACCCACGCCTCGCGCGACGACAACGGCGATGGGCTGTTCGATCGCGCCGGGTTTTCGGTCATCGTCATCACCCAGAACCTGCTGGGTATTGAACTCGGCTTTTTTACCGATCGGGTCTGGGCGTACGAAGACGGACAGGCCGACGCGGGCGATCTGTTCACGCAGGCAGAGGGCGCGGCCTACGCCACCACTGCCATGACCCGCTACAGCCTGTTCGGCACCAGCAGCGGTTACGGCTTGTTTGCCGACGGGATCGGCATCCTCAGCGGCAACTGGCGGGACTACAATCCCAACGGGCTGGATGCGCTGATCAATCCCTACGACAACCCGAGCTTCCTGTTTTTCGGCGACAACACGACCTCGGCCGCTTCCAGCGTGCGCCTCGGGGATATCCGGGTCGCGCCCGTGCCGCTGCCACCGGCTGTGCTGCTGGCGATGCTGCCCACCTCCCTGCTGCTCCTGCGCCGTCGTCGCGACTGATTCGCAGCGACCGAACGCGGTCAGGGTCGCCCGCGAGGCCTGCTACCAGGGCGGGTTCAGCCGTCGAACAGATCGTAGTAGGCGAACACCGGCGGCGCCGCCACGAAGGGCACCAGCTGGTCCATCACGCCGGTTTCGGTGCGCCAGGCAAGGTATTTCTCCTGGTCGGCGCGTGAGTCCCAGATCTCGTAGAACAGGATGTGCCCGGGCTGATCCTGGTCGCGCCAGATGTCGAAATGCCGGCAGCCGGCGAAGGCGCGGGTGTCCGGTGCAATGGCGCGGATGAGTTCCAGGAATTCCTCGACCTTGTCGGGATGGATGGACAGGTCCACGGTTACGGCTGTTCCCATCGTCTGGCTCCGTGTGGTCTCGGGCCGGCTTGACCCGGGTCGAGTATGACTTCAATTCCCGGGACCGCATACCGCCTCGCCCCGCGCACAGCGGTACGGGCGGACGGGTAGCCGGGCCCTGCGCGGCTCAGGCGCTGGCCAGTGCGAACGCCTTGTCCTGCCGAGCGCCGTGGGCGGCGCTGGCGCCGAGGTGGTCTGCCAGGCGCAGGCTGAGCGCCAGCAGCGTCAGGGTCGGGTTGGCCCAGCCCCCGGTCGGGAACACCGAGCTGCCGGCCAGGTAGAGGTTGTCCAGCGAGAATACCCGGCCGTCGGCATTGACGACGCCACGGGCGGGTGAACTCGCCATACGGGTGGTGCCCATGTGATGGAAGCCGCCGATGGGATGGGCGCTCACCAGCGGGTCGAACTCCCACTCCGCGCCCGCTTCCTGCAGCCAGTCCGCTGGCGTCACCTGCCCGAGCCCCAGCCGCCTGAACTCCGCGTCCAGCGCCTGCACCGCCACCCGGGCGCCGTGCTTGTCCAGTTCGCTCAGGCGCCATTGCAGTTGCAGGCGGGGCTGGCCCAGCGCGTCGCGCTCGGCCGACAGGCAGACCCGGCTGGAGGGGTTGGGCACCTGTTCGGCGCGCAGCACGGCGTAGATGGCGCGCCGGCCGGACTGCACCTGCAGCCAGGGTCGCAGCGGGTCGACGACCGACTGGATGGCGCGCACACCCCCCTTGAGCGACTGCCACAGCCGGCGATTGGTGCGCGAGGGCTGCAATTGCAGCTTGGCGGAACGGTACAGGTTCATCGCCAGCGGCAAGCTTCCACGCGGATGTGGTCGACAGGCCAGGGTCAGGGCGCTGTTCAGTCCCTCGTGGCGCTCCTGCCACCAGTCACCGGGATGGGCGCACAGCGCCACACGCCGCCCGTCGAGACGCTGTCGGCCGGTGAACCAGCGCAGCAGTTTCCAGGGCTCGCTGGTGATGACGCGCCCACCGCGGGCATGCGGGTGTTCCATGAAATAACGGCCCACCAGGTCGTGCTCGTTGCCGAGGCCGGCGGTGTGCACGTCGTTGGATGCCAGCAGCAGGCGCGCGTTTTCCAGGCCGCCGGCTGCCAGGATGAAGCGCCCGGCACGCACGCGGGCCCGGCGCCCCTGCAGGCTGGCGACCTGTACGTAGTCGATGCCGTTACCCGCCTCGCGCGCCTGCAGGTGGGTGGTGGTGGCATGGGTGATGGCAGCGATGCGCGTCGAGCGCACGATGTCCGCACACCTGGCCAGCATGAAGCGCCCCGGCGGTGCATCGAACTGCCACAGGCCGAGCCGCAGCCGCCGCTCGTCGAAGGCCGGCTGGGCCTGGCCCTGCCGGCCGGGCAGGCTCTGTTCCGGGCCCGGCGATGGCAGGTCCAGCACGGCGCGGGCCTCCTCGTACCAGCGCGCCAGCTCCGCGGCGTCGATGGGCCAGCCGCTGTCCGGTACCCAGCTGCGCGGGCGCAGGTCGATGGCATCCAGCGTTGCCGAGCGACCGCCCCAGATAGCGGTGGTGCCGCCGAAGAAACGCAGGCGGGCATCCTCCAGGTCATAGTAGGGCAGCGCATCGCTGGTGCCGGCGTTCAGCGCCTGCACATCCGCCTCGAAATCCCTGCCGCCGCTTTCCAGTAGCACCACGCGCAGGCCGTGGCCGCCGAGGCGGCGCGCCAGCGTGATGCCCGCGGCGCCCGCGCCCACGATGCAGACATCGGTTTCGATAGTGCTGTCCTGTTCCAGGTCGGCGATATCAAGCAGCATGCGGGTTCTCCGTGTGTGGGTGCGGGTGGTGCCGTGCTGACCG
>CAYGQN010000463.1:0-3243 GCA_964351795.1 uncultured Gammaproteobacteria bacterium | reverse complement strand
GAACTCGTCCTTTTTGATTTCCGTGGGGACACCGACTTGCATGCCTGACTCCTTCTGGGCCAGCGCGCGATGGCTGGGCTGCCTGGATGAATAACAGCGGAAATCATAGGGGATCGCGGCTCGAATTTCCCTGCTATTCCTGCGCGGCAAAGGATTTCCATGCAATTATATTGCTTGTATTTCCCCTTTCACGGAGGGAGTAATGGATATCGACGAGAAAGACCGGGCAATCCTGCACGAGTTGCAACTGGATGGTCGCCTGAGCAACGTGGCGCTGGCCGAACGGGTCCACCTGTCCGAGTCAGCCTGCCTGCGCCGCCTGAGGCGACTGGAGGAATCAGGCCTGGTGGAGCGCTACGTGCTGCTGCTGGACCAGGCCAGGGCCGGCCTGCCCGGCAACGTCTTCGTCACCATCACGCTCAACCGCCAGCAGCAGGAAGACCTGGAACGCTTCGAAGCCGCTGTCCGGGAAGTACCGGAGGTCATGGAGTGCTACCTGATGTCCGGCGACACCGACTACCTGCTGCGAGTGGTGGTGGCTGACACCGCCGACTTCGAACGCATCCACAACCAGTACCTCACGCGCCTGCCGGGGGTGGCGCGGGTGCACTCGGGCTTCGCCCTGCGCACCGTCACCAAGAAAACCGAACTGCCGGTGCGCGGCTGAAGCTGGACATGCTTTCGCCAGCTTCCCTATCGGAGTAGCCTTGATGTCATAAAAAATCGATATTCCGGTCCGGTACCGGCCAGCGCAGTCACGGGGGGAACCGCATGCGTCTTTTTTCTCACAGGCATCGACCGGCGCACGCCAGCGCCTTTCCGCTGGAACGCCTCGCCCGGGCCCCGGGCCGCGAACTGCCCGCCCGATTGTCGTCGCCGCCCGCCATGCCGGTGGAAGACCCGGACAATCCCCTGTCGCTGCGCAACGCCATGCGCGAGTACATCAACGTGATGGACCGCATGCGCAGCGGCCCGGTGGCCGACAGCGTCGCCGAGATCCCCGATGACCTGCTCGAGCGCGCCAATCACCTGAAAGGCGCCTGCTACTTCCTCGATGCCAGCCAGGCCGCCACCTGTCGCCTGCCGGCGCAGGCGCTGCTCGCCAGCCCGATTGTGAACCACACACTCACCGCCGCGCAGGAGCGCCAGTACGCGGCCGGCTCGGCGGACAACGTGATGGCCCGCCAGAGCGTGGAGGAAGGCCGCCAGGCCTGGGCGCGCGCCGAGGCCGCTGCGCGCGAACCGCTCACGCACGAGCATGCGCTGGTGATCCTGATGGAGTACACGCGCGAACCCGACCCGGCCGAGCCCAGCGAAGCCTGGCTGCATGGCACCCAGGCACAGCGCGCCGCGGTGCGGGCCGGGGAAGTGGGCGCCATCATCGCCAACTACGTGCGCTTCCTGGGGTTCGATGCACGCCTGCATACCCCAACAGCCAGTGAGGTCAACCTGGACGCGGTCACCATCGCTGCCGGCCTTGCCGAGCCCGACCCGGCCGGCGGCAAGCCGACCAACCCCTGGCTGGGCATCGGCTACGGCGTGGTAGTGGTGACCATGGACCTCGCCATCGCCGCCGACGGTGCGCTGGCCCCGGGCGCCGCGGCGCGGGCCCGTGACTTCCGCTGGTGGCTGGGCGCCGGTGGTACCCGGCCGGGCTTCCAGGGTCGCCTGTTCGACGATCGCCCCTTCCGCCTCGGGCCCTACCCGATGGAAACGGTGCAATCGGTGAGCGAGCCCACCACGCTCATCGACACCCCCAATGTGCCGCGCGTGCCCAAGCGCCATGACATGTTCATGCGCGCGGCCATCGGCGATCTCGGCGACAAGGCGAAAGCGCAACTCGACGGCTTTCGCATGATCACCAAGAACCCCTTCGGCCATGCCATGGTGCCCGTGCTCGGTGCCCAGGTGCCCCTGCAATACGGTGAGGCCGCCCCCACGCCGGTAGCCGGCAGCGATGACCCCGCCGCCAATGCCGATGCCATCAAGGCGGCCCTGTACTACCTCGGCGCCGACATGGTCGGAATCTGCGAGATACCACCCTACGCCTGGTATTCCCACGACGTAGACGGCAGCGAAATCCGGCCCTACCACCGCTACGCCATCAGCATCCTCATCGACCAGGGCTTCGAGACCATGGAGGGTGCCTCCGGCGATGACTGGATCAGCGGCGCCCAGTCCATGCGTGCCTACCTGCGCGCCCAGCTCGTGGGCGGCATCGTCGCCCAGCAGATCCGCAACCTCGGCTGGTCCGCGCGCGGCCACAGCGTGATGGACCAGGACGTGCTGCACATCCCGCTGATCCTGCTGTCGGGGCTGGGCGAGCTCTCGCGGATCGGCGAACTGGTGCTCAACCCCTTCGTCGGCCCGCGCTTCAAGTCGGGCATCATCACCACGGACCTGCCGCTGCGGCCGGATCGCCCCATCGACTTCGGCCTGCAGGATTTCTGCGGCAAGTGCACCAAGTGCGCCCGCGAATGCCCGTGTACCGCCATCCCCTTCGGCGACAAGATCATGTTCAACGGCTACGAGATGTGGAAGCCCGACACCGAGAAGTGCGCGCGCTACCGCATCACCAACTCGGCCGGTTCCATGTGCGGGCGCTGCATGAAAACCTGCCCCTACAACGTCGAGGGCGTCCTGGCCGAGAAACCCTTCCTGTGGGCCGCCATGAACCTGCCCTTCACCCGGCGCTGGATCGCCCGGCTCGATGACAAGGTCGGCAACGGGAAAATCAACCCGGTGAAGAAATGGTGGTGGGATCTCGACACGGATGCCAACGGCCGCGTGGTGAAAGCCAAGCGGGCCAACGCCCGCGAACTGTCGTTCCGGCCGGCGCTCAGCCCCGAGGACCAGAAGCTCGGCTGCTACCCGCCCGATCTCGCGCCGGCACCGGATTCCCCGCCGCTGCCCCCCGATCGCAAGGCAGCCATGGAGCGCTACCAGGCGGCGGAGAAGCCCCTGGTGTACCGACGGCGCATGGCCCGGGGCGAAACGCACAAGCCGGACCTGCCTTGGAAGCCATAGTCACCGGCCCCCAATCGCAGGCACCAAGCAACGAAGCCACCCCACCCAACCCCCACGCATGCGCAGAATCCAGACGCCGCAAGCTGCGGCTGAAGCCGGACCCCACGGCGGCGATGGCCCGGCGCTGAGGCATGGTCCGGCTGAAGCCCCACCCCGCGGCCAAATTCACCGCCGACGAAGGGCCGGCTGAAGCCGGCTCCCACGACAAGGCGGGGC
>CAYGQN010000462.1:0-3246 GCA_964351795.1 uncultured Gammaproteobacteria bacterium | reverse complement strand
GGATGTCATCTTCGGCCCCCAGACCCTGCACCGTCTGCCCGGCCTGCTGCAGCAGCGCGAGGCCACGGCCACGCCGGTCATGGACATCAGCTTCCCGGAGATCGAGAAGTTCGATCGCCTGCCGGAGGCGAAGGCGGACGGGCCGACGGCCTTCGTGTCCATCATGGAGGGCTGCAGCAAGTACTGCAGCTTCTGCGTGGTGCCCTACACCCGCGGCGAGGAGTTCAGCCGGCCGCTGGATGCCGTGCTCACCGAGGTGTTCGAGCTGGCCGACCAGGGCGTGCGCGAAGTGACGCTGCTTGGCCAGAATGTCAACGCCTACCGCAGCGTTGCCCGCGATGGCCGGCCGGTCGACATGGCCGAGCTGGTGCGCTTCATCGCCACCATCGACGGCATTGATCGCATCCGCTTCACCACCTCGCACCCGGTGGAGTTCACCGACTCGCTCATCGAGGCCTACCGTGACGTGCCGGAGCTGGTCAGCCATCTGCACCTGCCCGTGCAGAGCGGCTCGGACCGCATCCTGGCACTGATGAAGCGCGGCCATACCACGCTCGAGTACAAGGCGAAGATTCGCCGCCTGAAGCAGGCGCGCCCGGATATCTGCATTTCATCGGATTTCATCATCGGCTTCCCCGGCGAGACCGATGCGGATTTCGATGCGACCATGAAGCTGGTCACCGATATCGGCTTCGATATCTCCTACAGCTTCATCTACAGCCAGCGCCCCGGCACGCCCGCCGCGGCGCTGCCCGACGATGTTCCGGCGGAAGTGAAGAAGCACCGCCTCGCCATCCTGCAGCGAACCATCGAACAACAGGCGGCGGCCATCAGCCAAGCCATGGTCGGCACCACACGGCGTGTCCTGGTTACCGGCACCTCGCGCAAGAGCGAGGCCGAGCTGTCCGGGCGCACGGAGAACAACCGGGTGGTCAACTTCCCGGGCCCCATGGATGCCATCGGCGATTTCGTCGACGTGCGCATCACCGAGGCCCTGCCGAATTCGCTGCGAGGTGAGCTGCCCGATGTCGTCAGACGCGTCAGCTGAGCCCCAGGAAATCGCCAGCGCCACCGTGCTGCTGGACCCGGCCGACAACGAGCGCCTCGCCAACCTGTGCGGGCAGTTCGATGAACACCTGCGCCAGCTCGAGCGACGTATCGGGGTGGAAATCAACTCGCGCGGCAACAGCTTCAGCGTGACCGGCTCCGCTGACGCCGTGAAAGTCACCGAGCGCATCATCAACGATCTCTACGCCGCCACCCGCGACAACGTTCTCTCGCCCGCGGATATCCACCTGTACCTGCAGGAGTCCGCGGTGGAAGGCCTGCTGGCCGAGCAGGACGACGACGGTGGCGGCGAACTGACGGTGCGCACGCGCCGGGGCGTGATCCGTGCGCGCGGCCCGAACCAGCGCCGCTATATCGCCGCCGTGCAACGAAACGACATCAACTTCGGGGTTGGCCCGGCCGGCACCGGCAAGACCTACCTGGCCGTGGCCTGTGCGGTGGAGGCGCTCGAGCGCGACGAGGTCCGTCGCGTGTGTCTGGTCAGGCCGGCCGTGGAGGCGGGCGAACGCCTCGGCTTCCTGCCCGGCGACCTGACCCAGAAGGTCGACCCCTACCTGCGACCACTGTACGACGCGCTGTACGAGATGCTCGGCTTCGAGCGCGTTGCCAAGCTCATCGAGCGCAATGTCATCGAGGTCGCGCCGCTTGCCTTCATGCGTGGCCGGACACTGAACGAGTCCTTCATCATTCTCGACGAGGCGCAGAACACCACCGTCGAGCAGATGAAGATGTTCCTCACCCGGCTCGGCTTCGGCTCCACCGCCGTGGTGACCGGTGACATCACCCAGGTCGACCTGCCCCGGGGCAAGGCCTCGGGCCTGCGGCACGTCATCGACGTGCTGCGCGACCAGCCCGGAATCAGTTTCACCTTCTTCAAGTCCAGGGACGTGGTCCGGCATCCGCTGGTGGCACGTATCCTCGATGCCTACGAAAGCCACGAACGCCAGCATCCCTCCAGCGATTGATCTCGGTGTGCAGTACGCCGCGCCGCGCCGTGGATTGCCGGCGGTGGTGACGCTGCGTCGCTGGGTGTCGGCCGCGGTGGCCGGTGAGCGGTCACAGGCGGTCATCGGCCTGCGCTTCGTGGGCGCGCGCGAAGGCCGTGCGCTGAACCGGCGCTGGCGCGGGGTGGACAAGGCGACCAACGTGCTGGCGTTTCCGGTGGAGGGCCTGGAGGCTGTCGCGCCGGAGCAGCTCGGTGACGTGGTGCTGTGCGCACCGGTGGTGCAGCGCGAGGCCCGCGAGCAGGGCAAGACACCGCGCGCCCACTACGCACACCTCGTGGTTCATGGGGTTTTGCACCTGATGGGCTATGATCACATCAACAGGCGCGATCAGGCGCAAATGGAAGCGAGAGAAATCCTGGTGTTGTCCCGACTCGGTTTCACCGACCCCTACGAGCCCGTCGGCTCATGAGTGGCGATTCCGCCGAACCCGGCAGTACGCGGGCGGGCCCCTGGTACCGCCACCTGCTGCAGCCGCTGATACGCAAGATCCTCGATCGGGGCGAGCTCGTGCAGATGCTGCGCGCGGCCGAGCGCTCGCACATCATCGACCCGGATTCGCTGGCGATGATGGAGGGCGTGCTGAACGTGCTGGAACTGCGCGTGCGCGACATCATGATTCCGCGCTCGGAAATGGTCGTGCTCAACGAGGGCGAGGATCCGCAAAGCTGGCTGCCGGTGGTCATCGAGTCCGGACATTCGCGCTTCCCCCTGCTCGACACGCGCCGCGACCAGGTCGCCGGGATCCTGCTGGCCAAGGATCTCCTCGCCTATCTTGCCCAGGGCGAGCGTTTCCGCGTCAAGGACGTGGTGCGCCCGGCCGTGTTCGTGCCCGAGAGCAAGCGGCTGAACATCCTGCTGCGCGAGTTCCGCACCAGCCGCAACCACATGGCCATCGTGGTGGATGAATACGGCGGTACCGCCGGGCTCGTCAGCATCGAGGACGTCCTCGAGCAGATCGTCGGCGACATCGATGACGAACACGATGTCAGCGAGGAAAGCGATGTCCGCCCGCACGGGCGCAACCGCTACACGGTGCGCGCGCGCATGGCCATCGACGAGTTCAACGAATACTTCGGCACGGCTTTCGACGACACCGAGTTCGACACCATCGGCGGGGTGGTGATGAACGAATTCGGCCACCTGCCGGTACGCGGCGAGCAGCTGCAACTGG
>CAYGQN010000461.1:0-3252 GCA_964351795.1 uncultured Gammaproteobacteria bacterium | reverse complement strand
GCCCTCGCCCGGGCCCAGTCCCTGCTGCGCCAGGTCGCGCAACAGAAACAGCAACTCGAGGCCGATAACGCCAACATGCAGGCCAAGCTCGCCGGCAGCGAGGCCCAGGTGAAGCGCCTGGGCAGCAAGCTGGAGAACGCCGAGGCCGACCTGGCCTCCCGCGAGCGCGAGAACACCCGCCTGGACGACAGCCTTGACCGCACCAAGGACCGCCTGGCGAAAACCGAGGACCGCCTCCGGGAGGTCATCGAAAAATACAAGGAAACCGCCGCCACGCTGCGCCGCACCGAAGCCGAGCGCCAGCAACTGGAATCCGACCTTGCCATCACCCGCAGCGAACTCACCACGGCCGACAAGCACAACGTCGCCCTCATCCAGGCGAACCGCGAACTCATGGCCCTGTACGAAGGCAAGACCGCCTGGCAGGCCATCCGCCAGGCCGAGCCGTTCACCGGCCTCGAGCAGGTGGACATCGAGAACATCCTGGAAAAGTACGCCGACGTGCTTTACGAGCAGGAATACCTGCGCCCGGAAACCGGCCCGGCCGCGGCGGGCGCCGGGGAGCCCTAGCGACGCCCCGTCGCCACCGTCAACGCTGCAGTGCGGAATTCCGTCGCATTCCGGGCGACTGAAACGTATGTTGGCCTTTTTTCAGTCGACAAATCAGTTAATTACGTGCAATATTTCCGCAAGAGTCGGATATGACGTTTGTATTACATCCGCCGCCTCTGGCAAGGACACCAAGCGGCCAACGGACCAAGGCGCCATGAAATCATCAGAACCCACTGTAATCAAAAGACTTTCCCGTTTTCTCGCCATGCTGGCCATCGGCCTTTGCAGCCATGCGGTGCTGGCCGAGGAGGGCTACGCCATCCAGCCCGGTGACATGCTGGTCATCACCGTCTGGAACGAAGACAACATGAGCCGCGAGGTCCTGGTGCGGCCCGACGGGGGCATTTCCTACCCGCTGGCCGGGGACCTGCAGGCCGCGGGCAGCACCGTCGACGAGGTCCGTGCACTGATTGCCGAGCGCCTGGACAAGTACATCCCCGACGCCCTGGTCACCGTGCAGCTGCAGCAGATCCAGGGCAACGCCGTGTACGTCATTGGCAAGGTGAACCGCCCCGGCGTATTCGTCATGAACTCCGCCCTGGACGTGATGCAGGCCCTGAGCCTGGCCGGCGGTACCGCCACCTTCGCCAAGCTCAAGGACATCAGCATCCTGCGCCGCGAAGACGGCACTCAGCGCGCCATCCCGTTCAACTACGCCGAGGTCGAGGAAGGCGAGGGCCTGCAGCAGAACATCATCCTGCAGCCCGGCGACGTCGTCGTCGTGCCTTAGGCAAGATATCGCGTTCCTCGCGACGGCACGCAAACATTGAACCGCCCGTTGCTTATTGCTGCGTTGTTGGCGCTGGTCATGCCTTGGCCGGCAGCAGCCGTCGATGTGAGTGTGCAACCGAACCTCTGGCAACGCATTGAATTTGACAACAATCTCCGTCTGCTTTTTGACAATAACGACGAAGTTGCTGGCTCAATAACCAGCGCAGGAGCGCAGCTAGTAGCAGCAACAGAAAGTTACTCGGTGACCCTGACACCGCGTGTCAACTTCTTGCAGTTCAGTAACGCACAGAATCCCGATCGGGAGGATCTCTTCGGTAACCTCCTGATGGAGAAATTCGGGGAGCAATATTCCACGTTTCTCAATGTCAGTGCGGACCGCAGGGGCACGATTCAATCAGAGCTCGCGGCAACCGGCCTTATTGTCGACAACTTGAATCGCGACACGATCACTGTTGCGCCGGGAATAAACTATCAACTAACACCACGTCTGGGTGGAACTCTGTCGGGATCGTGGTCGGATGTGAGCTTTGAACAAGCCGAAAACAGCAGGCTCAATGACTATACATTCTGGAATAGCTCAGCAAGCGCTCGATTTCAATGGCTCCCGCGCCTCGCATTGACTGCGCGTGTAGATATCTCGGACTTCAATTCACCGGCCACAAACGGCTCGACGAGAACTTACATCGCATGGGTCGGTGCTGACGCGATTATAAGCCCGACTACCACGGCCCGCATCTCGGCCGGAATAAATCACAGCGAATTGGAGTTCCAGAGTATTCAGCTAATTCAGTTCCCCGGTCTTCCACCATTCCTTCAGTCTGCCGATGATGATGCAAGTGAAACCGGTTACGTTGTCGATGCAGCGATTGATAAGAGCTTTGAAACGGCACGCATAAGCGCAACGTATGTTCGGTCGCTTAGCCCATCAAGCTTGGGCGCTCAGTCCCTCGATGATGACTACCGAATCTCCGCAGAAAAAAGGCTGACACCGCGCCTGACGTTCAGAAGCTCGGTAAGGTTCATTGACCGCGTCGCCGAGGGAGACAGTCAAGCAGCACTAGACCTCAAGTTTCTTCAAGCACACGCGCTATTTGACTTCAGCCTCACCCGCAAACTGCGGCTCGAGCTTGGTTATCGCTATAGCTTCAGGGAATTCAGGGGTCAAAACGCTGATGGTCACGCATTAGTCATGACACTACGCTACCGCCCTGATCCCACAACATTCTGGACTAATTGAAGACAACCAATATGGCCGCATCACATACCGAAAACCTTGGGCAATTTGGGGCGATGGAAGCACAAATTCCATCACTGCAAGATTACCTGAGCATCCTCAAGCGGCGGAAGGCCCTTTTCTTGCTGGCTTCATCCGCACTCGCTTTAGCGGCATTTGTTCTGGCTGTCGCGTTACCGCCTGTCTATCGCTCAGCGGCTACGATTCTGATTGAGCAACAGGAAATACCGAGTGATTTGGTCCGCTCGACTGTGACGAGTTATGCAGACCAACGTATCCAGACTATAAGTCAGCGTGTAATGACCACAACGAATTTGAGTGGCATTGTCGAACGCTACTCTCTTTACGAAGAGCTTCGTAAAGAGCAACCGAGCGAGGTAGTTATCGAGGAGATGCGAGAAGACGTTCAGTTGGAAATAATCAGCGCCGACGTTGTTGACCCTAGGAGTGGCCGACCTCAGGAAGCCACAATCGCATTCAGAGTTTCCTACGACAGCACATCACCACAGTCCGCGCAGCGGGTCGCCAATGAACTTGCTTCGCTCTATCTCGACGAAAATTTGAAATCCAGAAACGAAATGGCCAAGGAAACAGCTGAATTCCTTGAGGCCGAGTCAAATCGGCTCGCAACATCAATGCAGGAATTGGAAAAGCGGCTTGCGAGCTTCAAGGAG